>CAMVUB010000007.1 GCA_947170495.1 uncultured Prevotellaceae bacterium | reverse complement strand
GCTTGTTCAGGTCGCCGATGACGTCGCCCATGTTCTCCTCGGGTGTCACCACCTCGAGCTTCATGATGGGCTCCATCAGCACGGGCTTGGCCTGTGCGCAGGCGTTCTTGTAGGCCTGGATGGCGCAGATTTCGAAGGAGAGCTGGTCGGAGTCCACGGGGTGGAAGCTGCCGTCCACGAGTTCCACCTTCAGGCTGTCCATGGGGAAGCCGCCGAGGATGCCGTTCTTCATGGCGCTCTCGAAGCCCTTCTGCACAGCGGGGATGAACTCCTTGGGGATGTTACCGCCGGTGACGCTGTTGATGAACTGCAGGCCTGTGCCTTCGAAGTCGTCGTCGATGGGACCTACGTTGACAATGATGTCAGCGAACTTACCGCGACCACCGGACTGCTTCTTATAGACCTCGCGGAGGTTCACGGTCTTCGTGATGGCCTCCTTGTAGTTCACCTGGGGCTTACCCTGGTTGCACTCTACCTTGAACTCGCGCTTCAGACGGTCGATGATGATGTCCAAGTGGAGCTCGCCCATACCGCTGATGACGGTCTGGCCGCTCTGCTCGTCGGTGCGGACGGTGAAGGTGGGATCCTCCTCTGCCAGCTTGGCGAGGCCGTTGCTGAGCTTGTCGAGGTCCTTCTGCGTCTTGGGCTCCACGGCGATACCGATCACGGGATCGGGGAAGTCCATAGACTCCAGCACGATGGGTGCATCCTCGTCGCAGAGGGTGTCACCTGTGCGGATATCCTTGAAGCCGACACCTGCGCCGATATCACCGGCACCGATGACCTCCACGGGGTTCTGGTGGTTGGAGTGCATCTGGAACAGACGGCTCACGCGCTCCTTCTTGCCGGAGCGGGTGTTGTAGATGTAGCTGCCAGCCTCCACCTTACCGCTATAGACGCGGATGAAGGTCAGGCGGCCCACATACGGGTCGGTAGCGATCTTGAAGGCCAGTGCGCTGGTCTTCTCGTCCTCGCTGGGCTTGCGGTCTTCCTCGTCGCCCGTCTCGGGGTTCGTACCCACGACGTTGGGCGTGTCCAGCGGGCTGGGCAGGAAGGCGCAGACGTAGTCAAGCAGCGTCTGCACGCCCTTGTTCTTGAAGCTGGAACCGCAGAGCATGGGAGTGATCTCCATGCTGACGGTGGCAGCGCGCAGGGCGGTGAGGATTTCCTCCTCGGTGATGCTGCTGGGATCGTCGAAGAACTTCTCCATGAGGGCCTCGTCGTACTCAGCCACCGTCTCCAGCATCTTGTCGCGCCACTCCTGAGCCTCGTCAACGAGGTCAGCGGGAATCTCCTCGACGCTGTACTCAGCGCCCATCGTCTCGTCGTGCCACAGGATAGCCTTCATCTTAATGAGGTCAACCACGCCCTTGAAGTTCTCCTCAGCACCGATGGGGATGACCACGGGCACAGCCTTAGCACCCAGGACATCCTTCATCTGGCGCACGACCTCGAAGAAGTCGGCACCGCTACGGTCCATCTTGTTCACGTAGCCGATGCGGGGAACGTTATACTTGTCAGCCTGACGCCACACCGTCTCGGACTGGGGCTCCACACCACCTACAGCACAGTAGGCAGCGACAGCGCCGTCCAATACGCGCAGAGAACGCTCCACCTCAGCGGTGAAATCCACGTGTCCCGGAGTGTCGATTAAGTTGATCTTATACTTGTTGCCGTTCCAGTTCCAGAACGTCGTCGTGGCAGCAGAGGTGATGGTGATACCGCGCTCCTGCTCCTGGGCCATCCAGTCCATGGTGGCAGCGCCGTCGTGCACCTCGCCAATCTTGTGGGTCAGACCCGTGTAGAAGAGGATACGCTCAGACGTAGTGGTCTTACCGGCATCGATGTGGGCCATGATACCGATGTTACGGGTCAAATGCAGATCTTGTTTTGCCATTTTCTACTTGATGTTTGTGATTAGAAGCGGAAGTGTGCGAATGCACGGTTAGCCTCAGCCATGCGGTGCATGTCCTCCTTACGCTTGAAGGCACCGCCCTGCTCGTTGTAGGCATCCATGATCTCAGCAGCGAGCTTGTCGGCCATCGTCTTGCCGCCGCGCTTGCGGGCATACAGGATGAGGTTCTTCATCGAGACGCTCTCCTTACGGCTGGGACGGATCTCAGTAGGCACCTGGAAGGTAGCACCACCGATACGGCGGCTCTTCACCTCCACCTGAGGGGTCACCTTCTGAAGAGCCTCCTTCCAGATTTCCAGGGAGGACTTCTCTTCGTTCTGCATCTTGTTCTTTACGATTTCGAGAGCATCATAGAAGATACGATACGAGATGCTCTTCTTGCCGTCATACATCAAGTGGTTGACGAACTTTGACACCTTCACATCACCATACACAGGATCGGGAAGGACCAGTCTTTTCTTTGGTTTTGCTTTACGCATTGTTTTGTGATTTTTACTTGTTTGGGCTGTATTCGTTTGTTTTCTTCAACGCGCCATCGCCTCGTCGCGAGTGCCCGGCACATTTACTCAACCGCGTTTATACTAGCACAAAACGTTTTTAATTTGTTACTTCTTAGCAGCCTTCGGACGCTTGGCACCGTACTTGGAGCGACGCTGAGTGCGGTTGGCAACACCGGCCGTATCGAGCGTACCGCGAACGATGTGATAACGTACACCGGGGAGATCCTTCACACGACCGCCGCGCACCAGCACGATGCTGTGCTCCTGCAGGTTGTGACCCTCACCGGGGATGTAGCTGTTGACTTCCTTTGTGTTGGTAAGGCGCACACGCGCAACCTTACGCATGGCGGAGTTAGGCTTCTTAGGTGTTGTGGTATAGACGCGAACGCAGACACCGCGACGCTGGGGGCAGCTGTCCAAAGCGGGGCTCTTGCTCTTGTCCACAAGCACCGTGCGACCTTTCCGCACGAGTTGTTGAATTGTAGGCATGTTGTTTTGTTTTTAATTTATTATTATTGTGTAATTATCAAGTAGTTTGGCGTGCCGAAGCACAGTTGATTTCGTGCCGAGGCACAAGTCAAAAGGGCATAATATGCCCATTTCGGGCTGCAAAGGTAGGCAAAATCCCCCATATGACAATGCCCTCACCCCCGGAAAATGCCCAAAACGCCCTCATTTTACCCCAAAACACTCAACTTTTAAGAAAGTTTAACAAAAGAAAGAGCTTTTAGGAGAGTAAAAGAGTGAGCGTACAGGTGTCATCCTGCAAGCTTGCTGGCTTAACTCCCAGCATGAAGAGCTTAACTTCCCCTTTAACTCCCCCTTTTAACTCTCTCTTATATAATATTAATGTACGCGCGCGTGATACACTATTTCCAGAGGCGGACGCCGAAGGTGGCGCGGGCACGCCATTTGTTCTGGTTGACGACCATGACATTGTCGTCGAAGATGGAGTTGCTCATGGTGAGGGTGGCGGCGGCGTAGTAGCGTGGCGAGAAGTTCCAGACGATGGCGATGCGCTCGTTGAAAATCATGTTGAAGCGGATGTGCTTGGCGTGTATCTCTGTGTCGTTGAGGGTAATTTTGTTATAGTTATAGACTACGATGGTGGGTGTCATGGAGGCGTGGAGGAGCCACTGGCGGCGCTTGCCGACGACGAGGTTGTAGGCGTAGCCGCCGCCGAGGCCGAGGTTGCCGATGCGGACGTCGAAGACGGGGAACTCGGGGCGCCGCTCCTTGAGTTCGTCGCGCGCCTCTATATGGCCGTACTGTATGCTGAGTCCGAGGAGGAAGGAGCCCGCGGAGCGGCGCTGCACCCAGCTCTGCGAGAAGGCGGCGGGGTAGGAGAAGCGGCGGTGGTTGAAGACGTAGTAGGCGGCCAGGTTGCCCATCTTGAGGTTGACGTCGTTCTCCTGGAGCGTGTACTCGTTGTCGCCGATAGTGAGGTCGCCGGAGAGTGACGTGGAGCGGTGGTAGCTGCCGTCGAGACTGAAGCGGCGGCTGTAATAGACGAGGTTGAACTCGTAGTCGGTGTATTTGCCGGCCATCTTGGCGGGGTTGATGGCGAAGGAGGCGCCGAGGCCGCGGTAGGAGGCGCCGATGCTGATGGTGTTCTTGAAGCGGGTGTGGAGGTGTGCGGTGGTGCTGAGACCGTTGAGGTAGCTCATGTCGCCCTCGAGGTTGTCGATGGTGCCCTTGACGTTGAAGTCGTCGCCGGAGAGGTTGACGCGCAGCTTGGCGGTGATCATGCCGATGGGGCGCTTGACGTAGTTGGTGTCGTAGCCGGTCTTGTTGTAGAAGCGGTGTGCGAGAACACTATCCACGCTGTCGGCTACGAGCTTGATTTTTTCCTTGTGCTTCTGCACACGGGTCTTGAGCCTTGTCTTACGTTCCTGCGCGGTGACTCTGTTGAGGGAGCCGCCGCACAGGAGCGCAAGGAGTATGGTCAGCAGGATGTGGCGCATCGCTGCTTACTCTCCACCGCCGCCGAGGGCGATGTAGAGGGCGATGACGGCTTGGGCACCATCGTACATGTTCATGGCTTCGTTGAGTTGTGCGTTGAGCAGCGACTCTTGAGCGGTGAGCACTTCGAGATAGCTGGCCTTGCCGTTGTCCATCAGCTCGTGGGTGCCCTTGTAGGCCTCGTGGAGCACGGCGACCTGTCGCTGGTAGAAGTGGTGCTTCTCGGTGGCCGCATGGCAGTCGGCGAGGGCCTCGTTGACCTGGTTGCCGGCTTCGATAACGGTCTGTACATACTGGTTGCGCATGTCCTGCTCACTGAGCTTGGCAATCTTCAGGTTGGCCTTTAGCTTGCCGCGCTGGAAGATGGGCTGTGTGAG
Organism: uncultured Prevotellaceae bacterium; assembly: GCA_947170495.1. Lineage (GTDB taxonomy): Bacteria > Bacteroidota > Bacteroidia > Bacteroidales > Bacteroidaceae > Physcousia. Next base: position 54,681 of record CAMVUB010000007.1, on the reverse strand, counting down.
CTGACCGACGAGGTTGAGGAGCAGGCCTCCCGGGTCCATGACGGCGCCGCCGCCGGAGTTGGTCCATCCGAGCAGCCCGGAGAGCGACAGCGAGGGGAAGAAGGCCGAGCGGGCGTTCTGGGTGCCGTAGTAGGCTTCTGCTATCATCTGGTCGGCCAAGCGGATGTCAGGTCGGCGCAGCAGCATCTCGGCGGGGTAGTGGCCGGGCACGTTGCCCACCTCGGGGGCGATGAGGGCGTGGGTGCCCCATGTGGTGCGTGCGATGTGCTGCGGGGGTATGGCCAGCAACTCGCAGAGGGCGTTCTCGGTGGAGTGTATGCTGCGGCGCGTGTCCACGATCTGTGTCTTCACGCTGAGCCATGAGGCTTCCTGCTGGTTGACGGCGGTGGAGTAGGTCTGGCCGTTCTCCCACAGCGCCCGCTGTGTCTCCAGCGAGGCGTTCCAGAGGCTGTCGGTGAGGGTGAGGATTTCCAGTTCGCGGTCGAGGACCTGCAGCAGGCAGTAGTACTGCGCCACGCTGCTGACGAGGTTGGAGCGCACGGCATCTTCCATGTATTGTGCCTGCAGCATCACGGCCTTGGCGGCGCGCTTGCGGCTGGTGATGCCGCCGAAGAGCTCCACATCCCAGTTCATCTGCAGCGGCAGGTTGTAGGACTTCGCGACGGGGCTGCGGTCGAAGCTCGACAGGGTGCCCTGCGGCGCGATGCTGAAGGAGGGCAGGTAGGCCAGGCGCGCAGCTTTCAGCGAGGCTTCGCTCTGCTCCACGGCGATGCGCGCGGAGGCCAGGTCGGTGTTGTTGGCCAGCGCCTGCTCGATGAGCTTTTGCAGCAGCGGGTCAACGAAGAACTGGCGCCACGACAGCGGCTTCGGCGCCGACTCCGCGTTCACGGCGTCGCCTGTGAGGCTCACGGCCGCCGTGCCGGTGCCCATTACATTGGCGGGGATGTCCGCCTTCGGCTCATATTTCTTGTAGAGGCCGCAGCTCGTAAGCAGGAGGCTTACGGCTGCAGCGATGAATATATTCTTGAATTTCATAATCATTCGATATTTCAGGATTTCGATATAACGTTGTTACGTTATGCCGTGGCAACTTCAGAATTGGTCTTACCTTGGAACCGCTCATGCAGATTCTGGAACACTATGAAGAAGGCCGGAACGACGAAGAGCAGGGCGATAGTACCTATGCTCATGCCGCCGATGACGCCTAATGCCAAGGCGCGGTTACCGTTGGCTCCGGCTCCGCCCTCAATCACGAGAGGTATCATACCTATAATCATCGTGAGGACGGTCATCAGGATGGGGCGCAGACGCTCCTTACATGCTTCAAAGGCAGCATCAATGATGCTCATGCCTTGGGCACGACGCTCTGTGGCGAACTCAGTAATAAGGATGGCAGTCTTGGCCAGTAAACCGATAAGCATGATGACACCCGTCTGAAGGTAGATGTTGTTGTCCATGCCGGGAATCTGGTACTTATAGCCGATGTAGGCAAACACGAAGGCGCCCATCAGGCCGAATGGCACGCTCAGGAGCACGGCCATGGGTGTGAACCACGAGTTGTAGAGCGATGCCAGGATGAGGTAGATGAGGATGACGCAGACGAGGTAGATGACGGCCGTGGCGTTGGAACCGGCGGCCTCCTCCAGCTCGCGCGACATGCCGCTGTACTCGTAGGTGGCCGTCGGGGGCATCACCTCCTTGAACACCTCGTCGATGACCTTGTGGACGTCGCCCTCGGTGTAGCCGGCACCCGGCGTGACGTAGCACGTGATGCTCTGGAAGAGGTTGAAGTGCTCGATGTTGGACGGACCGACAATCTGCTTGAGGCTGACGAACTCAGAGATGGGGGTCATCTTGCCGCCCTTCACCTGCATGAAGATGTTCTGCAGCGACTGCGGGTCGAGACGGTACTCGGGCGATGCTGCGGCCATGATGCGGTACACCTTGCCGAACTGGTTGAAGTTGCCGATATAGGCACCGCCGCAGTATGCGCCAAGCGTGTTGAGCACGTCGGCGGGCGACACGCCGGCACGGTCGCACTGGGCGGCATCGACATCCACCTGGTACTTGGGGAAACGCTCCGAGTAGGTGGACATGGCGGAGGCCACCTCGGGACGCTCGGACAGCTTGGCCATGAGGAGATCCGTATAATGGGCGAACTCGGAGAGGTTGCCGTCGGTGGGGTCTTCGACGACGAGGTTGATGTCGTTGCTCGTGCCGTAGCCGGGAATCTGAGGCATGACGAAGGGCATGACGGAAAGCTCCTTGATGTCCTCACAGTCCATCATGAAGCGCTCGGCCACGAAGGCTATATTGTGTTCGAGGCCCTCGCGCTCGTCCCAGTTCTTCAGGCGCACCACCATGGTGGCATAGTTGGAGCCGGCGCCCGACAGCATGGCGTAGCCGCAGCTCACGGCATAGCTCTCCATCTCGGGAATCTTCTTCACCTTATCCTCAAGCTTCTTCACCATCTCGCGCGTCTGCTTCAGGGTGGAACCCTCAGGGGCGTGGATCTCGAGGAGGAACACGCCCTGGTCTTCCTGAGGCACGAGGCCCGAGGGCAGGCTCTTCATGAAGAACACCAGCAGGCCGCCGGCCACTGCCAGCAGAATCCACGAGACGACGGGGCGCTTGATGAACTTCTGCACGGCGCTGCTATACTTGGCAGAGATGGCGTTGTAGCTCACCTCATAGGCGCGCTTGGTGTAGTAGGTGAGGCTCTTGCCGGTCTCCTTGCCCTCGGTCACGCGCATCATGATGGCACACAGGGCCGGACACAGCGTGAGGGCCGAGATGCACGACAAACCTACGGACGAGGCAATCGTGACGCCAAACTGCGTGAAGAACGTGCCCGACGTGCCGGGCATGAACATCACAGGCACGAACACGGCCATGAAGACCAGGGTACACGAGACGACGGCCACAGACACCTCGTTCATGGCTTGGCGCGTGGCCTCGCGGGCATCGCTGATGCCGTTCTCCATCTTGGCCATGACGGCCTCCACCACCACGATGGCGTCATCGACCACTGTACCGATGGCCAGGACAAGAGCGAACAGTGTGAGGATGTTGAGCGAGAAACCTGCCATCTTGACGATGGCGAAGGTGCCCAGCAGTGACACGATGATCGAGATGGACGGGATGAGCGTGGCCTTGAAGTTCTGCAGGAAGAAGAACACCACGAGAATCACGAGGATGATGGCGATGACGAGCGTCTCTATCACGTTGTGGAAGGCGGCGAAGAGGAAGTCGTCGCTCGTCATCAGCGTGACGAACTCCATGCCTGCCGGCATCGTCTCCTTCAGCTCCTCGAAGGTCTTGTTGATGTTGGCATTCACCTCGGTGGCGTTGGCGCCCGGGGCGGCAAACACCAGGAACATGGCTCCCGGACTGTCCATGATGCTCGACGTGAAGTTGTAGCTCATGGCACCGATCTTCACCTCGGCCACGTCGCTCAGGCGTAGCAAGTGGCCGCCCTCGTCGGTGCGCACCACGATGTCGTTGAACTCCTCGACGGTCTTCAGCGTGCCCTTGTACTGCATGGAGTACTGGTAGGAGTTCTCCGACTGCTCGCCCAGCGAACCCACTGCTGCCACGAAGCTCTGTCCGCCGATGGCGGAAAAGATGTCGTTGGGAGTGAGGTTGTACTGAGCCATCACGTCGGGCTTCAACCAAATGCGCAGGGCGTAGGTATTACCGAAACTTTGCACATTACCCACACCGGTGATACGCATCAGGCGCGGCTTGATGTTGATGTCAACATAGTTCGACACAAAGTCCTCGTCATACTTGCCGTCGGCACTGCGAACGGCAAAAATCTGGAGGATGTTGTTCTGGCGCTTCTCAACCTTCACGCCGACCTGATTCACGTCGGCAGGCAGCAAGGCTTGTGCGCGGCTCACGCGGTTCTGCACGTTCACCGTAGCCATGTCGGGGTCGGTGCCTTGTTTGAAAAAGACGTTGATCTCGACGGAGCCGTCGGAAGAGGCCTTTGAGGTCATGTACGTCATGTCCGTAACACCGTTGATGGCTTCCTCCAAAGGTTGGATGACCGATTTCATGATGGTGTTCTCGTCGGCGCCGGAGTAGCTGGTGGAGATTTGCACCGTGGGCGGTGCTATGTCGGGGTACTGCTCAACCGGCAGGGTGTTGATTGAGATGTAGCCCACCAGCGCAATCACAATAGAGATGGCGCACGCCATCACATATTTATTGATAAATATATTGTTCTTCATGTTTCCGCTAATACGTTAGTACGATATTACGATATTACGGCATAACGTTATTTGGCCTGTGCCGGGAACAGCACCTTTTGACCCTCTATCACGTTGTTAGCTCCGATGGTCACAATGCGGTCACCCTCTTTGAGGCCACTCTTGATGATGTAATCCTTGCCGTTGCCTGTGTCCTCCATCGTCACGTCGGTGGCGGTAGCAGTGCTGTCGGGCTGTACCTTATACACGAAAGACTTGTCCTGCAAACGCACTACGGCGATTTGTGGAATCACAATCACGCCTTTCTCCTCGTAGGGCATCACGACCGTGCCCTGCACGCCTGAATAGAGATATCCGTCGGGGTTGGGGAACGTGGCCTTGCAGGACAAAGAACCCGTTGCAGCGTTCACCACGCCTGTCATGCTGGAGATGCGTCCCTTGTGGGGGTACTCCGTGCCGTTCTTCATCACGAACGTCACCTCTGGCAGGTTGGCAAAGTATTTTTCTTTCTCTTCCGTAGATATACCAGCCTGCACCATCTCCTCAATCAGCGCTTCAGTGAGCGAGAACTCGGCATCCATCGTAGTGTTGCCGCTGAGCATGGTGAGCTCGGTCAGCGGAGATACCTGGTCACCCGGGCGAACGGGGATCTCACCGATGACACCTGACACGGGAGCAGTGATGGTGCAGAAGCCGAGATCCACCTTGGCGCGGTTCACGGCAGCACGAGCCTGTGCCACGGAAGCCTGCGCCTGCTTGTAGGCGTTCTCGCTGTTGCTAAGCATATAGCTGCTCACAATCTTCTTCTCAAACAGGTTCCTGTTCGACTCATACTCCAGCTTGGCGGAGTTCTCCTGAGCCAGCGCAGCCTGCAGGTTGGCCTCTGCGGACTGAAGTTCCAACTGAGCATTGCGCGAGTCAATCACAAAAAGCACAGCGCCTTTCTTTACCTGTTGTCCTTCGTTCACGGCTATACGCATCAGCTGTCCGCTCACCTGAGGAGTAATCGAAACGTCGGTCTGTCCCTTCAATCTTGCACTGAACTTGATGGGCACCGTGATGTCCTGTTTCTTCACGGTGAGGGTCTCGTAGGAGGTCTGCGTCTCTTTGGGCATCTCTCCGCCGCACGCAGTCATCAGACCGATCACTGCTGCGAGCGCTGTTGCCCCCATTAAAAAGTTTTTCATTTTCATGATTTTGTGATTATTTTTATATGTATTAGTTATCAATTAATCTTGAAGGGGGAGATGGGGCCCTGGGGCTTGGAGTCCTCGGGGAGGGCAATCACGCCGTTGGCCTTCTCGTAGTTCGCCATATTCTGCTCCAGCAGGCGCATCAGACGCTTGGCCTGCACAGGGGACATCACTACCCTACTCTGTACGTTGGCGCGCGGCATCCCGGGGTGGTGGAACACAAAGTCCATGATAAACTCCGTGGGCGTGAAGCCCATGATGGTCAGGTTGGAATAAACACCTTTCTCTACTTCAGGGGTCATGTTCACCTGCACCTGCCCCTGCTTCTGTTGTTCGTTGTTGTTTGCCATATTATTTCTTTTGTTTCTTTTTGAATAAGTCGTGGAACCTAAGGCCCGGCTTGAACTTCATCTTCTTCAGCTCACGCGTGTTGGTGAAGGAGAAGATGCAGTAAACGTCCATGTGGCTGCCGGGCAGCATAATCTTGCCCTCGGCCAAGGCGCCGTCGCTGACGATGCGGGCCGTGAGGTTGCGCGTCTTGGCGAAGAGATAGGAGGCTTCCGTCACGTGGGCCGTGATCTCGCCCATCGGCAGCTTGCCGCCGCGGCGGTGGCGCATGACGGCCGTGCGCCTCTTGGAGATGTCGAACTTGAAGTTGGCCGACAGGCTGACGTCACCTAACTGATCCATATCCACCACCTCGCCCAGATGGAAGTCCTCCGTCGCGGCCTGCCCCAGAAGATAGTGCTTCTGGCTGTCGATGGTCAGCTCGTTCACCTTGAGAGAACCTGCCTTTGTGCCTACTTCTCCAAACAGGACGACGCGCTTGTAATAAACATCGAATCCACCGTGGTAAGTGATGTTTCCCAGGGCGTGCACCTCGTCCATGAGGAAGCGCTTGATGGGAAACTGGTTGATGACGCGCTCGGTCATACCGCTCTTGGCGTACATACGGGGAACGTCGAAGTGCACGTGGAGGCCGTATTTGTTACGCATATTGTGGACGGAGCCCTTCGCCAGCACCAGAAGATGTTTGTCGGGCGTGCTCACCTCCACGTCATTAAAGGCTATCTCATCGATGTCGCCGTGCATGTAGCAACGGAACATAATGGGCATCGTGAAATTCCTCAAAGCTGGCGCGAAGGGGCGCGAGATATCGCGCAGGATGGTGTGACCCTTCACCAAAGAGGTGTGGTAGGTGAGCGGCCGTTCGGTCTGCTTGTTGGGGAGCTCTATCACGGTGCTGTCGATCTCCACCTTCGTGTCGGTCTGCTGCACGAGCAAGCCTTCCAGCAGCACCTGCTGCGGCGTGGCGGTGACAGTGGCATGCAAGTCGCGGATATCGATGCCAGTGATGGAGTCGGTGAAGGTGCAGTCATGCAGGACACCGTGGAGGGAATCCCCGTGGAGGTAGTCGAGATCCAGCTTCAAGTCGGCCGTCACCTCCAGGTATTGGGGGTCGAAGAAGCCGCGGTTCGGCTTGCCCTGGTTCTTGCGGGGGCGGTGGTGCTCGTTCTTGAAGTAGAAGTCGTCGATGACGAGGTGGTGCAGCGGCTGCAGCGCGCTGTCTAGCGGCTCACGGGTATAGTGCAAGCCAGCGAGCGAGAAAGTGCGTTCGTTGTAGGTCACCTGCACGCGGTCGAAAGCGAAGCGGTTGACGTCGAAGGTCATCTTGTGCTTCTTCGCCTCGGGCTGCGGCTGCTGCTTGAGAGAGTCGCGCTTGAAGGCATCGATGATGAACTGCCAGTTGGCCACGCTGTCACGCGACGGCTTGTGGAGGGCAGCCTGCACATCCTCGACATGCACCTCGGGGATGCGCACCTCATGGTGCAAGAGCGCCATGAAGTCGATATCGGCTGTAATCAGTCCCACCTGCAGCAGCAGACGCTGCTCACGGTCTTCGACATAGAGGCCCTGCAGGCGTACGTCCCTGCGGAAGAGGTCGAAATTCAGGTGTTCAACAGTGACACGCGTCTGCAACTTCTCCGAGAGGTATGTCACCACACGCGCCACCATCTTGTCTTGTACATAGGTGGTATTCAGCGCGATGGTGGCAATCAGGAGGAGCACCAGCACTGCTACGACAAAACCTGCGAGGATCTTGAGGATTCGCTTAATAATCATCTTTTTCATGAAAAATCTTCGCAAAGGTAGGCACTTTTGGTGAAGAAGCCAAACAGATAGCACATTTTCTTGCATAAAATTTTGCAGATATGGATTTAAACGCTACCTTTGTCGCCAGAAAATAGAAAAACCGACATATCTATGAAAGAGATTTCGCGCATTCATCTGCTCACAGGCTGCATCCTTTTTGCAGGCCTCGTAGGCTTCATGGTGGCCTGTTCCGAGGATATCAACACCGAGGACCGCTTCACGGCCACGGACTATACCATCATGAGCTATCTCGAGTATAGCAACGATGCCCCCAACTATACCGAGTATGTCAGCCTGCTCTACCAGGTGCCCATCAGTGACCAGTCCAATTCCACGGTGGCACAGCTGCTCTCCACGCGCGGCGCCTACACCTGCTTCGCGCCCAACAACAAAGCCATCTACGACTACCTGGATTCCCTTTATAAGAAAGGCATCATCACCGAGCCCTCGTGGGAGGGCTTCCGCACCGAGGCCACGCTGGACTCCGTGCGCAAGGTCATCGTCTATAACAGCGTGCTCGACGGCAGCAATATCGACATGGTGCTGGAGATGGGCGATATCGTCTCGCAGAACGATGAGGACGAGTTCACCCTCCCCAACCTCAACGACCGCAAGCTCTACAAGACACACATCGACCAGACGGACTCCATCTTCATCAACGGTGTCTCGCTCATCGACCTGAAGAACCGCGATGTGAAGACCCTCAACGGCCGCGTGCATGAGGTACACGCCGTCATCGCGCCCAGTAATGACACGATGGCCGACGTCCTGCGCCAGTACATCGCGGAAAACGAGAAAGGCTTCATCGTGATGGCCAAGCTCATCCTTGCCTGCGGATTGGATGACACCCTCAGCAAGACGCAGGACGACGTGTGGGAAAAGCTCTACAAGACCGGCACCATCAAAGACCTGCCCAAGCACTCCGACGGCATGGGCACAGGTCCCATCCCCGACCACCGCAAGTACGGCTTCACCATCTTTGCCGAACCCGACGCCTTCTGGGAGCAGACGCTGGCCGAGGCGGGCATCTCGAAGACCTACGACCAGATTGAGGCTGCCGACATCAAGAACTTCCTCATTCAGAAGCAGCTCTACCCCAATGCGCGCCAGGACAACGACTTCACCAACGAGGAGAATATCCTCAACCAGTTCGTCACCTACCACGTCCTGCCCTTCAAGCTGGCACCCGAGCGACTCGTCCTCCACCACAACGAGTTCGGCTACTACTGGGAGAGTACCGAAGGAAAATACAGCGTACCCGTCTTTGAGTACTACACGACGATGGGCAAACGCCGCCTGCTGAAGATCTACCAGAGCAAGGAGAGCGCCGAGGAAGACCCCGAGCTCCACGACGGCAACGCCGGCATCTACCTCAACCGCTTCCCTATCCTCAGGAACGGGCGCGGCATGTTCAGCGATGAGAGCGTCAACACCAACAACGACTACCACGAAAGCGGGCTGTTCAAGGAGCCCGGTAGCGCCGCCACCCTCTACCCCGACGAGAACCGCGGTGTGCGCATCCGCTTCCAGGCCGAGGACGCTGCCAAGCACCAGAAGCTGCTGAACAGCTGCATCTATCCTATTGAGCGACTGCTGGTATATACCGAGAACGTGCAGAACCGCCTCGCCGGCGAGCGCATCCGCATTGACATGGCCGCCATGTTCCCCGAGATGGCCAACAACGACCTGCGACGCCCAAGGGGTAAATACAAGTTCTCACCTGCCGACCATCCCTATGGCGGCACCGTGGGCTTCCCCGTGGAATATCCCTACCTGGCTGACGTGACGATGCGCGAGGGCACCGGTTTCTACTACCTCTCCGGCATCAACTACAACTGGTTCAACTATCAGGGCGACGAGTTCAATATTATCGGTAAGTACGAGTTCACAATGAAGCTGCCGCCCGTGCCCAAACGCGGACATTATGAGATACGCTTCGGCGTCAGCTCCAACTCCAACTTGCGTAGTATGTGTCAGGTCTATTTCGGTTCCGACCCCAACTACCTGCCCGCCCAGGACATTCCTATGGACCTCCGCATCGGTTTCCTCCGCCACCGCTTCAAGAACAGTACCCAGACTTCTACTTTCGGCTACACGAATGATGCCGATTACGAGGCAGATACCAAGCTCAGCACAGAAGAGCAGGATGAGGTCACCAAGGCTCTGCGCGCACGCGGCTTCATGAAGGGTCCCATGTACTACCACTGCGGCAAGGGAACAAGTGCGCCCTTGGCCATCACGCGGGAGGCCGTCTCACGCCGTATCATGGTCAGTGAGGACCTCGACCCCGACAAAGAATATTATATCCGCTTCAAGAACGTCCTCGACGACGAAAGCCTCCAGTTCTTCATGGACTACTTCGAGTTCGTCTCCAAGGATGTCTATGACAACCCTGTCGAGCCAGAAGACGTCTGGTAAACTACACAGCTATTACGGATTCTGGAACTTAGGTTTAAGTTCGTCTGGTGAGTCGTTGGTGAACATATCAACGGCAGGGGCGTCGCGCTCGAAGAGATGGCGGAGGGTCACGGGGTCGAGCGTGAGCGTAGGCTGGAAGGCAGAGGACGCCATATAGCGGAGGATGCTGTGGCGAAGCTGACGGGCCACGATGCGACGGTCGAGGTCTGTGGTGATGTCGAGGGTGGTGAGCAGCAGACGGCCGTTCAGCACGCGCGCCTCCACCATCATACCGAGCTTACGGGACAGATGCCACGTGTCGATGGGCTGCACGATGGGCTGGTAGTCCTTGGGGAACTCGGCGAGGTTCATGCATTGTGCGCGATTGGTGAGCTCCCACCACTGCAGGTCCTGCCAGTCGTCGGTGGGGAAGTCGGCGAAGACGGGATGCTCTGCCTGAATATAGGCGCCTGTGGTGTGCGGCGGCTTCATCTTGAACCACGACGTGTTCCAGAAGACGGGGAGGAAGCGATGTACGACATCAGCACCGTAACGGATCTTCCCTGCAGCGCAGAGGAGGACATCGCGACCTGCCTGCAATTGTTCTAAGGCCTCATCCATTGAAGCGGTCACGAACAACCGCTCATCTCTCATCTCTAATCTCTCATCTTTCATCTCCTTCGGATAAACCCAGAAGTTCCAATGGTTCTGATGGGTGTCATCTGCAGTGATGGTGAGGGTGAGCTTCTTGGCGGTCGTGAGGGCCGCGGGAATAAAGGTGATCGTATCACCCGGAGTGCAAGCACCCTGCTGAAGAAGACGGCCAGAGGAAACGATCTGATAGTTGAGGGTTAAGGGTTTATGGTTAAGGGATGAGGGGTTATAGAGAGAGACGGGAATACGGAGGGTGTCGGAGGTGGCGAAGGTGAAGCGGGGGAAATGGGCGAGGGGCACAAGATCGCTGCAGAACTCGCGCCAGTCGGCAGCGGTGCAGTAGCCTTTCTCACGCCAATGGACGTTGAGGGCACCCACGAGCGCGGTGCCCTGGCCGCTGTAGTCATTGAGGCCGAGGAGCTGGAAGCCGGCATAGTGGGGCGTGCGCAGGTGGCGCTCAATCTCATATTTATAGGCGAGCACCTGTAGGCGTCCGCTGGCCATCAGGAAGCGCTCGGCCTGCGAGGCCATCCCGTGGTCGGCGAGGAGGTCGCGGAAGATCTCGAAGTTGGCAGCACGATAGGCACCAGTATATTGCGGTATCTCCTTGAAGTCGGGGAAGGCACACCATTGGCCTTGCTCGTGAGATATAATTGGTTGAGAGTTGAGAGTTGAGAGTTGAGAGTTGGGGGATGGCTTGAAGTTGCGGGGATGGGCGATTTCTTCGATGAAATCGTCGTTACTCGAGGGTTGGCGGCGATTCCATTCGAGACCGCGAGCGCCACCTTTGACATGGTATTCAGAGCCGGTATCCCACTCCCAGCCGCCGCCGACGCTGGCGGTGCAGTAGATGCGTGAGGGGTCGTAGGCCTTCATGGTCTGTACGAACGTAGTCCCCCACTCCACCCAACGTCCTGCGGGCTCATTGCCGGCGGCGAGCATGATGAAGGAGGGATGGTGACCGTAGGTATCAAGGATGGCGCGCCCCTCATCCATGAGGTATTTGTCGATGGGCTGTCCGTTGCCGAGCTTCACGCCGTGATTGGGCCACGACGGGCCTTCGGGCTGCAGGTAGATGCCGAGGCGGTCGGCCGCCACGAAGGCGGCCTCGGGTGGGCAGTAGCTATGAAAGCGGACGTGGTTGAGGCCATACTCCTTGCATTTCCCAAGGAGGCGCATCCATGAGGCGGTGTCGGTGGGGGGGTAGCCCGTCTCGGGGAAGCAGCAGTTCTCGACAGTGCCGCGCAGATGGATGGGGTGGCCGTTGAGGAGGATATCACGCCCCTGGACCTGCACCTCGCGGAAGCCGAAAGTGACGCTGACGGGCACGCCGTCGTAGGTGACGGTGGCGGTATAGAGCTTCGGGTGGTGCTCGTCCCACGGCTGGGCGTTGGGGACGTGGATGTCATAGGTGCGATCGTTGAGGGTGAGGTGGACGGTAGAGGTGGCGAGGTCGGTAATGACGCGGCGGCGCCAGATGAGGGGCTCCGCGCGCAGCTCTATGCGCCCGGCGATGCCGTTCCAGTTGCCCTGTGTCTGGTCGGTGACGCTGTGGCTGTCCTGCCCCACGCAGACGTTCTCGATGCCGTTATAGACGCGGATGGAGAGCTCGTTGTCCCGACCAAAGCGCAAATAGGGCGTGACATCGTACTGATGTGGTGCGGAGAGGGACATCTGATGACCCACCTCGTGGCCGTTGACAAAGACGGTGGTCTCGATATGCGGACGTTCCAGGAAGAGGGTGACACGCTGTCCGCGCCACTGCTTGGGGACACGCACCGTGCGGCTATAGACAGCCTCGCCCACGAAATGGTGCTGGGGCGTGAGGAAGAACGGGAACTTCATCGCCCCCGCCTTGCGGTAGCGCTCCATGTAAGGGTTGAAGAAATAGCTGGAGTCATAGAGGGAGCCCGTCCAGCGGGTGTCCACGGTGACGGGGTCGCCGATGCCGCGCGTGATCATAGAGCCGGGCAGCTCCATCGTGGTTTCGGGCAGGCGCGAGCGAAGGCGCCAAGTGCCGGAGAGGTCGAGACAAAGGAGGAGCGCACACAATGCGTGCAGGGAGGTGAGCAGATGCATAGCGGAAAGAGATTATTATTGCAGCAGCAACTGACGGGCTGCTTCGATGAGGGTGTCGAGGCCGCGGGCACGATCTTCGTCGGTGAGGCTGACGACGATGTCGGGCTGTATACCGAATTCGATGTGGTTCATGTCGGCATCGTACATGGGGCAGGCCGAGAAGCGGACGCTCCAGCCGTTGGGGAGCTCCGACGAGAAGGGCATACCGCTGCCGCCACCTGTCTGATCGCCGAGGACGGTGACCTGCGGACAGCGTTTCATGTCGCGCACGAAGGTGTTGGCGGCGCTGTAGCACCGACGGTTGGTGAGCACAACGACCCGTTTTTGCCACCGCACGCCCTCGGAGGGTTCCAGATACTGTTCCTTGGGTGTGGAGAAGTCGTTGTGTCCCTTGCCGGTCTTATGACTGATGTAGCCGACGAGACGGCGCTCGTTGGTGAAATGCTGGGCGAGACGGTCGGCAAGGGTGAGGTCGCCGCCGGTGTTGTTGCGCAGGTCAAGGATGAGGCCGTTGCAGCTGCGCAGGCCGTAGAAGACCTCATCAAGGTTCCCCTCGCCAAAGCCCGAGGCAAAGGAGGAGCAGACAAGGTAGCCGATGTTATCGTCGAGGATGCGGTACTTCAGCGACGAGGCGATCTTGTAATCCGTACCGAGGTAGGCATCCTGCAAGTCCTGATAGAAGTTAGGGGGGAAGTCCTCGTACCACGACCAGTTGCGCCCCACGTCGGCGGGCGTGTAGAGGTTCACGTGGCCGTCGCGCAGCTCGGAGAGCATCTCCGCCAGCACCTCGAAGAGCTGGGCTTTGGTCATATCGTCGGAGAGGCGGGCACGATAGCGGCCACGCACCTCGTTCCAGTCGAGTCCGATGGCCTCGCGCTTATAGTCCAAGAAGCAGTAATGCTCGTCGATAATCGTCCACAGCGCCTCCATATTCCCCTCCGGCGTGTCCTCGAAGTCTTCGGCCTGGAAGCAGGAGGAAAGCGTAAGAGTGAAAAATGAAAGAGTGAAAAGTGAAAAATAATAAATGATAAATGAAAAATGGGGCCAATAAGGCTTATGGGGCCTATTGGGCCTATAGGTCTTATTGGCCTTATGGGCCTTATGGGACTTTTTATCTATCATCCTTAATCCTTAATCCTTAATCTTTAATCCTTAATCTTTTATCACAAGATAAAATCATTGTGGAACTGTCGGCGGGTGAGGCGGCGCGTGTGGTGGCGCACCCATCCGACCATGAATCCTGCGGTGAAATCGGCATGAACGAGGTTGTTGACATGCGAGCTTTGGCTGTCAAGGAAGAGGCCGTAGCGAATCGAGGAGCGGCGCAGGGGGATGTCCATCGTGAGCTGGTTGCGCCAGCGCAAAGCCTTCCACGGCAGCGTGGCGATGACGTTGTGGTCGGGTTGCTGGAGCACGAAGATCTCATAGTAGCTCTGTCCGTAGTTGGGGCTGAACATCACGCCCAGGAGCTGGAAGTCCGTCTGGTAGCGCACGGCAGCCTCCCGACGGCAGAAGGGGAAGCGGAAGATGGCCGCCGCAGAGGCGTTCAGGTGGACGTTGGCGATGGCCTGTGCGGGGTTGTTGCTGTTACGGGCGTTGTAGAGGACGCCGAGGGTACCTCCCAGCTGCGGCCCCGCCATCAGGCGCCAGCGCTCGCCGAGGAGCCAGTTGTAGTGGAGGGCATAGTCGTAATGCACCTGTCCTCCGAGATAACTGCCCTTGCCGGAGTCGCTGGAGGAAGAGGTGAAGTTGAGCTGCACGAGCGACTGCCCGCTGACGCGCCCCTGCCAGAGCGACGTCATGCGCAGGCCTTCATGCAGCATCGAGAGCTGGTAGCCCGTGTAGCGTAGCGGGGTGAGATAGGTGTCCTGCTGCGAGGAGACACCGCCATAGAACATCGTGGCATGCGTCACATTCAGCTCGGTGGAATCGGCATTTTGTGCGAAGGAGGAAAGAGGAAAGAGAAACATGGATGCCATCGCACAGAACAGCAGGCGGAGCAATTGTCCGCACGCCTCCGGGCTTTTCCGCGTTTTTCCGTGCATGTCCGTACCTTTCCGCGTCATCATTCTTCAAAGAGGTTGAATTGGCCTGTGAGGGGATCGACGCTGCCAGGACGAGCGGGAATCTCCTCTACAGACCCCTCTAAATCTCCCCGTGAGGGGAGACTTTCTTGTCCTTGAGACTGCTCTGAAAATTGCTTCTCGCCAGCCTCTCCCCTCCCTTCACGGGTAGCGAAGGTGTCAACGGGTTGACTGAATGTCAAGCCGTCCTGAGTGACCGAAGCAGAACTCCTCTGCTGAGGACGGGCAAGGTCGGGGGTGGGTCTTTCGGGAGCCTCGATTTCCTCTATTTTCTCCACCGTGAGGGTGGTGAGGCGCTTGCCCTTGGCCTTGAAGCTCTTCTGGCCGATGAACTGCTCTGCATCCACCTCCAGCGGGTCGCGGAAGTCGTCGGGGGCGCCGTAGGTGAGCAGCAGGCGCGGATAGACGGTGTCTGTGAGCAGCAGCAGGCGGCTGTCGGGATTCTCGCCCAGGAAGTTCTGGTGGCGCACTGAGGCCTCCAGCGGGAAGCGCTTCAGGTAGGGGAAGCCCTGCTCGGCATCGAAGAGGGCGGCCGTCCACACCTTCAGCGCGTCGAACTTCTCGATGCGCAGGATGTTGGGCTCGTAGTGGTTGTTGAGGTCGAAGTTGGTGGTGTAGAACTCACCGTTGTCGAGGATGACGAGAATCTGGTCATCAGCGTGGAACTCACCTAGATACTGGCCGTGCTCGTCGTAGTTGAGGCGCTTCACATCGTGGTCAAACCACACGTGGCGACCGCCCAACGTGCTGCTGCCGTGACTCTTCAGGCCGATGCGCTCCACATCGAGTTTCGTGAGCAGGTTGCCCATCGACGCACGACCCTTGATCATGATCTCGCTGAAGTCCTTGTCGAAGAAAGCGCGCTTGAGCTTTGGGTTGGGCTTCAGGTTCACCTTGATGACCTCCGCCTCGCCGTTGGGGTTGGCGGTGAAGTAAGCCACGCGGCTGCCGGGCTTGCCCTGTGTGAGGTCGTACTCGCGGTCGCGCGTGATGCTGGTGACATTGAAGCGCTTGATGTAGAAGGCCCCGTCGCGGCCGTCGCGATAGACGCAGTTATAGATGGTGCGCGTGTCGCTCTTCTTGAAAATGGCCACGTGCAGGATCTGGCATTTGCGCTTCTCGGCCTTCGAGCGCTCCGTCTCGCCCACGAAGACCTTCTCGCCGATGCGGATGACCTTGTAGGTGCCGTCCTTGTAGAAGATGATGACATCGTCGAGGTCGGAGCAGTTGCAGACGAACTCGTCCTTCTTCAGCGATGTGCCGATGAAACCGTCCTCGCGGTTGATGTAGAGCTTCTGGTTGGCCTCCACCACCTTCGAGGCCTCGATGCTGTCGAAGTTGCGTATCTCGGTGAGGCGTGGGTGGTCCTTGCCGTATTTGTCCTGGATGAAGCGGAACCAGTTGGCCGTGACCTCGATCATGTTGGCCAGGTCGCGGTCAATCTCAGCCACCTCCTCCTTCATGCGTGCGATGAGCTCGTCGGCTTTGTCCTTGTTGAACTTGGCGATGCGCTGCATCTTGATTTCGAGCAGGCGCAGGATGTCGTCCTTCGTCACCTCGCGCACGAACTGCGGGTAGAACGGCGTCAGGCGCTCGTCGATATATTCACAGAGTTCATCGGTGCTGTTGGCATTCTCGAAGGGCTTTCCCTTGTAGATGCGCTCTTCGATGAAGATGCGTTCCAGGGAGGCGAAATGCAACGCTTCCATCAGCTCGCCGCGCCGTATCAGCAGCTCCTTGCGCAGCAGTTCCTTGGTGTTATCTACGGAGCGTTGCAGCACCTCACTGACGGTGAGGAAGCAGGGTTTGCGGTCGTCGATGACGCAGCAGTTGGGCGAGATGCTGACCTCGCAGTCGGTGCAGGCGTAGAGCGCATCGATGGTCTTGTCAGAGCTGGCGCCCGGCTGCAGATGGATGAGAATCTCCACACCCGCGGCCGTCATGTCCTCCACCTTGCGCACCTTGATCTTACCCTTCTCCGCAGCTTTCAGGATGCTGTCAATGAACTGGCTGGGTTTCTGCGGCGACCCCGTGGTCTTGCCGAAGGGCAGCTCCGTGATGGCCAGCGTCTTGCTGTCGCGCTTCTCGATCTTGGCACGCACACGCACCACGCCGCCGCGCTGACCGTCGTTGTATTTCGAGACATCGATGCTGCCGCCCGTGGGGAAGTCGGGGTAGAGCTGGAAGGGCTCGTTGTGCAAGTACGCGATGGCCGCCTCGCAGAGCTCGTTGAGGTTGTGCGGCAGAATCTTCGACGACAGACCCACGGCAATACCCTCAGCGCCCTGTGCCAACAGCAGCGGGAACTTCACCGGCAGGCAGATAGGCTCCTTGTTGCGCCCGTCGTAGCTGAGCTTCCACTCCGTCGTCTTAGGATTGAAGACCACGTCCAAGGCGAACTTCGACAGGCGCGCCTCAATGTAACGGCCCGCAGCCGCATCGTCGCCCGTGAGGATATTACCCCAGTTTCCCTGGCAGTCGATGAGCAGCTCCTTCTGCCCCAGCTGCACCAGCGCGTCCTTGATCGAGGCGTCGCCATGCGGGTGGAACTGCATCGTGTGGCCCACGATGTTCGCGACCTTGTTGAAGCGCCCGTCATCCATGCGCTTCATCGAGTGCAGGATACGCCGCTGCACAGGCTTGAAGCCGTCACCGATATGCGGCACGGCACGCTCCAGAATGACATACGAGGCATAGTCCAGGAACCAGTCCTGGTACATACGGTTCAGATGGTGTGTGATGCCATCCTGCATCACGTTTTTATCGTCCATGCGATCGCGGCTTTTTGATTCGTTTAACGTTTAACGATGAACGTTTAATGGGAATTTCGGCGCAAAGATACGAAAAATTCTGAAACGCACGCTGTCAGAGCCGAAAAAGTTTAATGATTAAGGTTAAAATGCAACATCGTATCACTCAAAAGAGTGCACTCTATTGATGAATCCATCATGATGGCACAATTAATCCATCATGATGGCTTAATCAATCCATCATGATGGATTCATATATACAATGCTTTACTTATTACCGTATGGGTGGCAATTTTGCAGCTATTAATGGGGAAAAGATCTTCAGTTGTCTTTCTTTCGCACGGTCATGTCGTAGAGGACGTACTGGCCAGAGCGGACGTCGCCGCATTCGAGCCAGAACATGAGCTGGTGACAGCGGCGGATGGGGACGGTATAGGTGGCGGGCTTCATCTCGTTGGAGACCCAGAACTCACCTACCTTCACCTGGTCGGCGAAGACATCGAGGCGCACGGGAGGTGCCTTGCCGTCGCCGAAGAGGGAGGTGCCGGGATCTACGTAGGGCGACTTACAGGCGACGGTGAAGGTCAGCTCATCGTACTCGCCGTAGGGGTTGAAGGCTGCTGCCGAGGACTGCTTGCCGCCACCGCTGAAGAGGGAGAGGATGCCGCCCGTGAGGGGCCCTTGCACGCCACCGGTAGTTCCGGTATGGGCGCTGACATCGCTGCCGGAGACATTGGCGCCGACACCGGTGAGGAACATGAAGACGGCGCCCATGGGCGTGATGTTCTCCAAGGCGGGCGGGATGTTCGTCTCCAGCATGACACCTTTATATATCTTCGTGCCGTCGTGCATCTGGAAGAAGCGGCGCTGCGAGCCTCCGTTCTGGAAACAGTCGTTGAAATCGAAGTTGGTGAGCACGCTCAGGTAGCGCCCGACATAGTGATAGTAGGGTGCCTTGCAGAGGTCGATGAGGTCGGCCTCGGGCGGACATTCGGGCTTGGGGTGCACGAAGAGGTCGTTTTCCACGGGTTCACCGCGATAGAGCACGGCGTCGCCGATGCCGAAGAAGCTGTCCTTCTGCTGCATATTACCGGGCTTGGCGAAGGTCAGCGTGCGGCATTTGTTGAGGGGGATGATGAAGCGCTGGTTGGGCCATGTGACGTGGATGACGGTGTCGAGGACTACTTTGCCATCGCAGTAGATGCGGAGGTCATCGTCGCATTGTGTGCGGCGCTTGGTCAGCGCACCCGCCGTGAAGCTTAAATAGTCGAATTCACCGGCTAAATCGAACTTCCAGAAGGCGCTGATATTATCGTCGAAGAGGGTCTTGCCACTGGTGAGCAGGAAGCCCTCGGAGAACTGCTCGCCACCCATCGAGAAGGTGTAGTAGTCGCTCTCGCCGTCGTAGAGCATGTTCTGGTAGCCGGCCATACCCTGCACGGAGAAGGGTTTGATGTTCGAGACGAGCTTGCAGACATCGGGCAGCTTGGAGAGCTTGCTCTTCGAGGCGTTCACGACACCGGCCTGCGGCAGCGCAGCCATATCGTAGGTCTTGGGATAGACGAACATGTTGACGACACCGAAGACGATGCCGCCATTGATGCGGCTGTCCTCATCGATGCTGTGGAACGACACCTGGTTGACACCCGCCACGTCGAGCACCACCTGCTCGGCCAGATCGAGCTGTGTCATGCGCTTCTCATAGATGATCTTGCCGTCGGCCTTCACCGTCAGCCAGCCGGTGGCGGCGCTGGCCTGGTTGTCACGCGGACCGACGACGAACGAGAGTTTGTCGTACTTCTTCTGTAGCCAGAAGTAGCACCAGGCCTCGGTGTGGCCTGCGAGCGCCTGGGTGGCTGTAAACTGCAGACCGGTCTTGTACTCGACGCGGTTGATGCTGATGGCGGTTTCAGGGCGCTTGTCGGCCACGCGCTCCTTGGAGGAGATGGGCGAGACATAGCCGGAGCTGCGCAGGAAATAGGGCTCCAACTGCCCCACGAGCTGTACGCGGCCGCCCGATGGAATGGCACGTTGCGGGTCGGCAGAGGGCTTGTAGGGCTGTCCTGCCTTCCACAGCTTCACGGCGCCAAAAGCCAGATTGGTTTCACCATGCGGGACATCAAAGCGCAGCTGGCGGGCACCCTTGATGTCGATGGCATACTCCTGTGGCGCGTCGTGGTCCCAGATGACTTTATCGAAGACTTTCTTGCCGTCGGCTTTCATCGTGACGATGCAGTTGCCCTCGTCCGATGCGCCGCGGGGGCTGCTCGGGCCCACGACAAAGCTGATCTTGTCGTAGCTGCCGTTGAGGTTGAAGATGACGTAGCCGGGCGTGTTGCTGCTGATGAGGCCGCCGCGGCCGGAGCCCAGCGTGAAACCGCCCTTATACTTGAATTTGGCAATCTGCATGATGCCGTCGCCCTTCGTGGGGTAGGCCTTGTAGTTGCGCTCCTCGGTGGGCTTGAATACATCCGTGAGATAGGTCTGTGCCTGCGCGGCCCCTGTCAGCAACAGACAGAGCGCCACGAGGCTCATTCGCATGTTAGTCTTCAGTAAATGATTCATTGTCATGGGGTGTGTTGAGCTTATCTGCGTGCAAATGTATGAAAAATTTCGATTGAAACGTTTGTTTTACGGAAAAATGTGTATCTTTGCCACAAAATTATCATTTACCCAATACAACCGACTATGGCAACAGCTTGCTTCATCAATGTTTACAGCGGTTATATAGATCGTGGAGCCACGGTGAGCCGAACGCCGAGAGAGCATTATGAAATCGACGAGAAAGATGTGAAGGTGGGCGAACCGCTGCCGAAATGGTGGGGCAGCCCGCGCTCTGCGCCTGTCGTCAAAGCCTACGATGGCCAGCAGCTCGATTTGGAGCTGCGCGGCAAGACCTTCAGCATCAAGGTAGGCGAGGAGGTGGAAATCGACAGCAGCTCGACGGATATAGGCTATGGCGTCATCTGTCGCACCTACTACTACGTGAAGCTCATCAGCACAGAACTTATATATATAGGTGACTGGCAGTTTGGCAGCACCATCCGGCAGGAGCTGGCAGGGCCCATCGGCTACGGCGAGGTGTGGTACCCCAATGGCGACCACTTCAAGGGCCGCTTCCACCTGAGCTATGCCAGCATCAACGGTCCGGCCTACGCCGCCGAGGGTCGCTACGAGTTTGCCGACGGCTCATGGATTGAGAGGGCGTGGATCAACACCTCGAAGGACAAGAAGCCGGAGTGGTGGGGGCTGCACGGCGTGTTCCGCATCCAGCATCCCAAGTCGAATCCCAACGACCCATCGTCGGGAAAGCCCGATTCCATCGCTATGTTCCTGCATGGCGGCAAGCGCTATGGCTTCGAGCTGTTTCTGGCCGACAAACCTTGGGTCAGGGAGTGGTATGCTGGCGACCGCATCGTGCGCTATTCGGGCCCCAATGAGCTGTTCCAATATGAGGTTGTGGATTTCGAGATTGACGAGACCAGCAAGGTGGATTGCACCACCCTCAAGCTCACGTTGAAAGATGGCGACAAGGTCTATCACATTGAACAACAGGGCGGACGCTATACGGCCAATCAGTACAACAGCTATGTCTATGAGCCTTCCACCCACGCCACCGTCGAGCTACCCAATGGCGACGTGCTGGACCACTATGGCGACGACGTTCGCGACTTCCACCCCTACGACGGCTACATCACCGTGTATTGCGCCAAGACAGGCATGAGCCGCAAAGAACATTGGAAGAAAGGTGAACTCGTGGAGGCGCAGGAGTGGAAACACGATAGCCGTGCATCCGTCGAGGTGACGCTACCGGATCCCACAGGTGTCGAGGGCGAGTTAGAGGCCCACGTGTGGAAGGACGGACACATCGAGTACGGATACAGCGAGTGGGTGTATAACGGCGAAGTGAGGAATAATCGTCCCGATGGACAGGGCGTGCTCGTGGGTGACCGCCATCACGGCAACCGTCGCTATGAGGGACGCTTTATGGATGGTGTCTTTGTCAGCAACGAGGAGCATTACGATGGCATCGTCATGCTGCACGTTAAGAGCGGTCACAAGTCATGGACAGCCTATAGCGATGGTGAATGGGAATACAATGAAGAGGACATCCAGGCCAAGCTTGGAAGGCTCAATCTTGATGGCTTCTGGGGGTATGAGATTACGAGCATCAAGAAGGATTGTATCACTATCGAGTACTACGACAAGACATACGAAGTGCGTCCCGACAAACCTCTCCATCTCTCAAAGGAAATCGAAGGTCACGAGTGGAGCGACGGCTGCGTGTATGACGGAGATGAATACTCATTGGAACTGACGTGGAAAGTGAAGGAATGAAAAATGGAAGAGTGAAAAGTGAAAAATAAATCTTTCCTTGAACCCTGAAACCTGAAACTTGAAACTTGAAACTTGAAACTAAATCGTAAATTGTCAAATAGAATCGTGATGTCTGATTTAAGAAAGATTATCAAGATAGCGTACGAGGGCGAGAAAGACGCCCAGGGACTGCCGCATGGCAAAGGACGTATGGAGTACTTTGCTGACGAGGACCACATCCCATACCCCGAGTACCCCGACCTGCGCGAGTATTACAAGGAAGTGGGACAGATGATCTACGATGGGCACTTCGAGCACGGCGTGCGCCAGGGCGAGGGCTCCATTTTCTTCCTAGGACTGAACCCGAGTTCCGCCGACCAGTATGAATGGTACTCCGAGGGCGACTACGACTGCGGTCGGCTCATCCACCCCGAGCACCCTGATGGCTCCTGGCGCCAAGGCATACGCCAGAAGAGGTGGGACGAGATGTTCAAGGGCACGTGGAAGGACGACCTTCCCTATGAGACTACCCACTGGCTTGGAATGCCCAGCGAGCACTACTTAGACATCATCCGCACCACCTGCAAGGACGTGCTGGCGACCACACTGAAATGAACATATAAAACATACATGACATGAAAAAGTTATTTGGATTTATCATTATCGTCATCGCAGGCTTCTGGCTCTATGGCCGCTGCACGGATGATAAGCAGGCGCCGAAGGATGACGTGCTGAAGCAGGTCACCGTGTCCGCCAAAGTGGCTAACCTGCGCACGGGTCCCGGCACCAACCACGCCATCATCAGCGTGAACGCCGACGGCAGCGGCGGCAACCTGCAAGTCCGTCGCGGCACGAAGCTGGACGTGCTGTCCGAGAGTGGCGGCTGGTTCCAGGTGCGCATCCCGGGCGAGGAGCGTACCGCCTACATCAAAGCCTCTCTCTGCAACGACCCGACGGCGAAAGCCGCCAGCGGAAAGGGCAGCGGACGCAAGGGCAAACGGCAGGAAGCCTCCTCGGGAGAACCTTCGGGCACCGCCACAGAGTCCTCCCCCGAAGCCGCACCCGCCACTCCCCTACCCGATGACGACGTCGTGGAGGAAATCACCACAGGACAAGCAAAGGACGAAGTTATATTCTAAGCCCCCTATCATCCCCCAAGGGGGATAAAAAAGAGCGAATAATGCAAAAACTTTAAACTTTAAACCTTCAACCTTAAACTTTTTATGTATCTTTGCGCCCGAATTTCCTTAAACGCTAAACTTTAAACATTAAACTGCGGCGAAGCCGCGATAAATCATGGCACAACAAGAAGACGTTTTCAAGAAGATTGTTTCGCATTGCAAGGAGTACGGTTTCGTGTTCCCGTCCAGTGATATCTACGATGGCCTCGGCGCTGTCTATGACTACGGTCAGAACGGCGTGGAGCTGAAGAACAATATCAAGCAGTACTGGTGGCAGAGCATGGTGCTGCTGCACCAGAACATCGTCGGCATCGACGCTGCCATCTTCATGCATCCCACGACCTGGAAGGCCAGCGGCCACGTGGATGCCTTCAATGACCCCCTCATCGACAACCGCGACTCCAAGAAGCGCTACCGCGCCGATGTCCTCATCGAGGACCAGATGGCGAAGTACGACGAGAAGATTGACAAGGAGGTGGCGAAGGCTGCCAAGCGCTTCGGCGACGCCTTCGACGAGGCTCAGTTCCGCAGCACCAACGGCCGTGTGCTGGAACTCACGGCCAAGCGCGATGCCCTGCATGAGCGCTACCAGAAGGCCATGAACGCCAACGACCTCGATGAGCTCAAGCAGATCATCCTGGACGAAGAAATCGTATGCCCCATCAGCGGCACGCGCAACTGGACGGACGTGCGCCAGTTCAACCTGATGTTCAAGACTGAGGTGGGCAGCACCGCCGAAGGCACCAACACCATCTACCTGCGCCCCGAGACGGCACAGGGTATCTTCGTGAACTACCTGAACGTGCAGAAGACGGGCCGCATGAAGCTGCCCTTCGGTATCGCACAGATCGGTAAGGCCTTCCGCAACGAGATCGTGGCCCGCCAGTTCATCTTCCGTATGCGCGAGTTCGAGCAGATGGAGATGCAGTTCTTCGTGAAGCCCGGCACCGAGCTGGACTGGTTCGAGAGCTGGAAGAAGACCCGCATGGCCTGGCACCTGGCTCTGGGCTTCGGCGCTGAGAACTACCGCTTCCACGACCACGACAAGCTGGCACACTACGCCAACGCCGCCACAGACATCGAGTTCCACATGCCCTTCGGCTTCAAGGAGGTGGAGGGTATCCACTCCCGCACCAACTTCGACCTCAGCCAGCACGCCAAGTACAGCGGCAAGAAGATTGAGTACTTCGACCCCGAGACCAACGAGAGCTACACGCCGTTCGTCATCGAGACCTCCATCGGTGTGGATCGTATGTTCCTCAGCGTCATGTGCCACAGCTACTGCGAGGAGCAGCTGGAGAATGGCGAGACACGCGTCGTGCTGCGTCTGCCGGCTGCGCTGGCTCCCGTGAAGCTGGCCGTGCTGCCGCTGGTGAAGAAGGACGGTCTGCCCGAGGTGGCACAGCAGATTGTCAACGACCTGCGCTTCCACTTCAACTGCAAGTACGACGAGAAGGACACCATCGGCAAGCGCTATCGCCGCATGGATGCCATCGGCTGCCCCTACTGCGTCACCATCGACCACGACACGCTCAACGACCACTGCGTCACCCTGCGCGACCGCGACACGATGGAGCAGAAGCGCGTGCCCATCGCTGACCTCCAGAGCATCATCGAGGACAAAGTGAGCATCACCAGCTTGCTGAAGAAGTTGCTGTAAGAAAATGAAAAGTGAAAAGTGAATGAATGAAAAATATATTAATGTATTCTAAAGCAATGATATACAAGGCTTATCAAGCATTATGCTCTTCAAAGATACATACTTTGAAAAGTAATATTTATTTTTCACTTTTCATTCTTTCATTTTTCACTCTAACGCTCTGCTCTTGCTCCGAGAACGAGGCGTACGACCCCTATGAAGACTGGGAGGCGCGCAACACGGAATGGTTCAAGCACGTAGCCGACACGGCTCGCACAGCCATCAATGCCGCCCGCGCACAGTATGGCGACAGCTGGGAGGAGCACTGCGACTGGCGCATGTATAAGTCGCTGCGCAAGAGCCCTACGTTCCAGAGCGGTCTCGTATATGACAGCATCTGCGTGCGCATCATCAATCAGGGCACTGGCACCACGCTGGCTAAATCGACAGAGACCGTGCGCGTGGCGTTCCGCGGGTGGCTGATACCCACCACGGATGAGAGCGGCCACGTCTTTGAGAAAGTATTTGCACAGACCTTCTACGGCCCCTTCGACCCGCAGACCGCAGCCTACGCAGACGCCACCCCTGGGTCCTACACCGAAGGCTTCGGCACCGCCCTGCAGTATATGCCCGAGGGTGCCGAGTGGATTGTCTGCATCCCGTATCAGCAGTTCTACGGTGAAACGGCTCAAGGCGACGACATCCCCGCCTACAGCGCCGCCCGCTTCCGCATTATTCGCATGAAGATGTAGCTATTCCACCTTCACGCCGACTTCCGTTATGCCCGTCAGGCATTGGTGACGCATCACATGATACACCAATAGCTCGACGGGCATTTGCTGTGGCGTGAGATGGGTGGTGGTGACGGGGGCCTCTGCTTCATGATAGGAGATGCCGTTGGTCTGCCAGGTGGGCTTCTCCGTGGGCATGGCGAGATGAAGGGTATCGCGGCGACGAACAGAAAGATAGCGCTGCTCCAGCACCAGCCAGAGGTCCTCGTAAGGGTATTGGCTATTAAAACGCGTCCCTAAGGAGAATGTGTAGTCGGCGTCAGCGGGCACCGCAGGAAGGGTGAAGCGGAGGGTGTCTGTGGTCAGCCAGCCGTGAGGATCAACAGGGACATAGTCATAGAGCACAGGCCGCTGGCGGCAGGAGGAGAGAGCCAACGATGAAATGATAAATAATAAAAATAAATGGGGCCTCAATTTTCAATTCTCCCTTCTCCCCCTGCTCTCTTCTTCTTTTTCTTCTTTTTCTTGCGGGCGCTGTCAAAGCGGGTGAGGTCCTCCTGGGCAGCCAGGTCGATGGGCTTGGCGGGCGCGGCCTTGACGCTGTTGTCGAGGGCATCGGGCTTCTGTCCTTCGCGGTTCATGGCGATGATCTCCTTGGCACGCTCGGCGGAGATGGTGGTCAGGTTGGCAGCCACGCGCTTGTCGGTGGAATACGTGATCATGTTCGAGAGGATGTCGGCCTTGAAGTAGTACCACGTGCCATCAATGGTCTCCAGCGGCATCTCGCGGCTGGGCAAGCGGCGCGAGGCTTCGACATACTGATCGACCTCGAAGTTCATACAACATTTGAGCTTTGCGCACTGGCCGGCCAGCTTCTGCGGGTTGGGGCTGAGGTCCTGGAAACGCGCGGCTGGTGTGCCGACGCTGACGAAGTTACGCATCCACGTGGTGCAGCACAGCTCGCGGCCACAGGGACCGAAGCCACCGATGCGCCCTGCCTCCTGGCGGGCACCGATCTGCTTCATCTCAATGCGCACGTGGAAGGCTTCGGCCAGCACCTTGATGAGCTGACGGAAATCCACGCGTCCATCGGCGATGTAGTAGAAGATGGCTTTATTGCCGTCGCCCTGATACTCGACGTCGCCAATCTTCATCTCCAGACCCAGGTCCTTGGCAATCTGGCGGCTGCGGATCATCGTCTCGTGCTCGCGCGCCTTGGCCTCCTCGTACTTCTCCATATCCACGGGGCGCACCTTGCGGTAGATGTGCTTGATATCGTCCATGCTCTTGGGCGGGTAGCGCTTGATCTGCAGCAGCACGAGCTTGCCCGTGAGCGTCACGGTGCCGATATCGTGACCAGGTGAGGCTTCGACAGCCACGACATCGCCCTTCTCCAGCGGCAGGTTGTTGGAGTTATGGTAGTAGCCCTTACGCGTGTTCTTGAACTGCACCTCCACGAGGTCCGTCGTCTCCGCGTTGCCAGGGATATCAGCCAGGTAGTCATAGACATTGAGCTGGCAGCTCTGCTTGGGGCAGCCTCGATAGGAGAGGCCGCGATATACATTTTCCATTTTTATCGTATCAGTAAGACAATCATTTTAAGTGTGAGGTCGAAGAAGACCATGCGGGCGTTGACGTTCTGCGCGATATCACGCTCCGCTGTCGTCAGCTCCTCGGTGATGGGTATGACGTTGCGCTCGTTAATGAAGCGGGCGAAGTTGCGGCTGAAGGCGGCCTCGTCGGCGGTCTGGTCGTTGAGCGCAGGCTGGCTGAAGTTATAGACGAAGTTCTCGCGCACCTGTCGCTGGCAGAACTGCAGGAAGCTCTTCTGTACCTCGCGGCCCATGCCCGCGAGCTGCTCGCTCCATTCACGCAGGTCCTTGACCTTGCGCTGGTAGGCGAGGCGCATCAGCATCATGAACAGATCCAGGAACAGTCGCTCGTCCTTGGGCGGGTGGGCCTGCTGGTACTCTTCGCGCGAGAGGGGCGGCACGAGGATGCGCTGTGTGCGGCTAAGGATGGTGCCCAGGACCAGGTCGGGTTCCTCGGAGACCATCAGGAAATGCGTGCCGACGGGCGGCTCCTCAAACAGTTTCAGCAGTTTGTTGGCCGTCTCCTGGTTCATTTTCTCCGGCAACCACACGACCATCACCTTGCGGCCGCCCATACTACTCTTCAGGGCCAGCTTACGCTGTATGTTGTCGCTCTCAGCTACATAGTACGTAGCCTGCTGGTTGGCAGCGCCCATGTCCTCAAGCCAGTCGTTGAGGTCGAAATAGGGACTCGCGAGCACGCGCGCGCGCCATTCCTTGATATAATGGTCCGATATGGAGTCCTCGGCATTCTTGATACGCGTACCTTTGACGATGGGGAACGTGAAGTGCAGGTCGGGGTGTTCCAGCTTCATCGCCATGCGACAGGAGGAACATTCGCCACACGGGCTGCCATCCTCATGCGGATGCTCACAGAGCAGTGCCCGCGCAAAAGCCACCGCCAGCGCCAGCTTACCCGAGCCCGCAGGGCCACACAGCATCAGCGCATGCGGCACACGGTCTGCCACGAGGTCGCCGAGCAACCGCTGCCAGATGGTCGTTTGTCCTATGAAGTAAGACCCACCCCCGCCCCCTCCCGTAATGGAGGGGAGTGGCTGGCGCGTAGTATCACTTTTTATATAGAATTCTTCAGACATACATTATAATATCAATCCGCAAGGTTGCCCCTCCCTCACGGGAGGGGTCGGGGGTGGGTCTAATACACCTCCTCCGCGATCCGCTTGATGCTCTCCACCGCACTGAGCGTGTAGAAATGGAGGCTGGGAATGCCGTGGGCAATCAGGTCGCGGCACTGTTCGATGCCCCATTCGATGCCCACCTGTCGCACATCGTCGTCGGTCTTGCAACGGCGCAGCTCCTCGGAGAGGGCGAAGGGAAGGTCACAGCGGAAGGTCTTGGGGACGGTGGCGAGCTGCGAGAGCTTGGCCAGCGGTTTCAGCCCCGGGATGAGGGGTATGGTGACACCTGCAGCACGGGCACGTGCCACGAAGGTGTAGTATTTCTCGTTGTCGTAGAACAGCTGAGTGATCGCCACCTTGGCACCTGCACGCTGTTTCTCCAAGAGCACACGGATGTCGCTCTCCAGGTTGGGAGCCTCCTCGTGCTTCTCAGGGTAGCAGGCCACGCCGAACTCAAAGGGCTGACCCTTGACTTTCATGGGCGTGCCGTCGGCGAAGAAGCCGTCATTGAAGCGGTTCACCTGCTCGATGAGTTCGAGGGCGTGGGTATAGCCGCCGGGCGTAGGCGTGTACATCGACTCCTCCTTGGCCTTGTCGCCACGCAGCAGGAAGAGGTCCTTGATGCCGAGGAACTGAAGATCCAACAGGGCATACTCGATATCTTCCTTCGTAGAGCCGGAGCAGACGATATGCGGAATCACGGGGATGCCCCACCGCTGCTGGATGGCGGCGGCGATGGCGATGGTGCCGGGACGGCGACGGATGCGCTGCCGCTGCACCAGACCGCCCTCGACCTCGTGGTACACATACTCTGCACGGTGCGTGGTGATGTTGATATGGCGAGGGTTGAAGGGCGCCAGCGTCTCGATGGTCTTGAACAGCGTCTCAGTGCCCGTACCTTTCAAGGGGGGCAGCACCTCGAAGCTGAAACCGGCAGGCTGAGACGGGTGCGCGGATTCGTCTTTTATGGTGTGATAGAGTTGACCTAACATTTTATGGTTGATCGCCGGATTCCTCCAGCACAAAACGTTTGTAGTAAGAGATGAGCAGCGTCGTCAGCGGCAGGGCGATGATGAGACCGATAAAGCCCAACAGGGAGCCCCACACGGACAGCGAGAGCAGGATGACAGCAGGATTCAAGCCCATCGCGGAGCCCATAATCTTAGGCACCAGTACAGTGTCCTGTAACACCTGCACCACCGCCACGACAATGACGGCAGGCAGGAGTATCCACCAGAAGTTCTGCCCCGTGTCGGCAGCCTCCAGCAACGCCAGCAGGATCATAGGCACAAAGCCCAGCGTCTGCAGATAGGGCACCAGGTTGAGGAACCCCATGAACATACCGAGGCCTACCGCCAATGGGAAATCCACGATAACGAAGCCGATGGAGAAGAGCACGCCCACACAGAAGGCGACCAAGCCCTGTCCGCGGAAGTAGCTGTTCATTCCTCGTTCCACATCCTCGGTCAGCTGCGTGGCAAACTCTCGGCTACCCTTGGGCAACAGCTGTATCCAGCCGCTGCTGATGAGCTCGTAGTCCTGCAGGATGAAGAACATATAGAGAAGCACGATGAGAGAGCCTAACAAGCCAATGGCGAAATCCACCGTGTTATAGATGGCACCCCACAGCTGCATGGCCAACGACTGCACGGCATCAATAAGGCCTTGCTCCTGCAATAGGTCGGGGAGAGACTTCTGGTACTGCGAGCCGTACTCGTTGAGGAACTGCTGGATATAGGGAATGAGACCGGTGTCGCCCAGGAAGCGGTCGGCATACTGCGAGAAGAGGCCGCCCACCTTGGAAAACTCCTTCACGATAGGAGGGACGATCAGCAACATGATGCCCGTGATGACCGCCAACACGAGGATGAAGGCCACGAGGATGCTGAGGGTGCGGTAGCGCAGGCGACAGCGGTATTGCAGGAACTGCACCAGCGGGAAGATGAGATAGGCCAGCAGCCACGCTATAAAGAAAGGTAGCAGGACACCACTCAAGCGGTTGACGAGCAGACCGATGCCGACAAGCAGCAGCACGATGAGCGCACCGCGAATGAAACGATCAAAGGTGATAGGTTGCTTGAACATATTTCTAACCTTAAACCATAAACCTTAAACCTTAAACCTTAAGAGCCACGGCCTCCGCATAGCACTGCCGGCAGAGGGGCTCATATTCGTGGGTCTCGCCCAGCATCACCTGCTTCTCACCGGCCACGATGCGATGACTGACATAGGCCAGCGCGCCACAGCGGACGCAGATGGCATGCACCTTCGTGACATCGTCAGCGATGGCGCAGAGCTGAGGCATAGGGCCAAAGGGCTGACCCTTGAAGTCGAGATCGAGACCTGCCACGATGACACGGATGCCACGTTCCGCCAGCTCGTTGCAGACATCCACAATCTGCGAATCGAAGAACTGCGCCTCATCAATGCCCAGGACATCGCAGTCCGAGCCCATGAGCAAGATGCTGGCAGCACTCTCCACGGGCGTCGAAGGGATGGCATTGCCCTGATGGCTCACCACATCCTCCTCGCTATAGCGCACGTCGATGGCAGGCTTGAAGATCTCCACCTTCTGCTTGGCGAACTTGGCGCGTTTCATGCGGCGGATGAGTTCCTCGGTCTTTCCGGAGAACATGGAACCGCAGATGACCTCGATGCGTCCCTGACGCACCATCTCACCTGTATAATCCTTGGAATGGGTCATTATGAATCAAAATTTGGGGTCAAAATTAGCTTTTTCTTGTCGGACGGCCAAAGAAATCAGCCTAAAAACGAGAAGAAACGCAAATAAATCATAAATTGTAAACTACAAACGACAAAAAAGCTCTACCTTTGCCCCGTGTTATATATCGTACCCACACCCGTAGGCAATCTGGAGGACATCACGATGCGGGCCCTCCGCATCCTGAAGGAAGCCGATTTGATTCTGGCAGAGGACACACGCACAAGCGGTCAGCTGCTGAAGCACTTCGACATACACCGCCCGATGCTCTCCTACCACAAGTTCAACGAACACCAGACGGTGGCACGCATCGTGGAGCGGTTGCAGGCGGGCGAGAATATCGCTGTCGTGAGCGATGCCGGCACCCCTGGCATCAGCGACCCGGGCTTCCTCGTGGCACGTGAGGCCGCACGGGCTGGCGTGGAGGTAAGTTGTCTGCCGGGCGCCACAGCCTTTGTGCCGGCGCTGGTGGCCTCTGGCCTCCCCTGCGACAAATTCTGCTTCGAGGGCTTCCTGCCCCAAAAGAAAGGGAGGCAGACGCGCCTCGCACAGCTGGCCACAGAACCACGTACCATCGTGTTCTACGAATCACCGCACCGAGTAGTGAAAGCACTCACGCAATTCGTGGAGACCTTCGGCGCCGACCGTCCCGCTGCCGCCTGTCGCGAGATCTCCAAGGTGCACGAGGAAATCGTTCGAGGTTCGCTAAGCGAGATTTTAGCCCATTTCACCGAGCATGAACCACGCGGCGAATTCGTCCTCATCGTAGGAGGAGCCCCATAAATTCCCATTAGCCCTATAAGACCTATTAGCCCCATAGGCCCCATTAACCCAAAACATCAACTAAAAACAATAGTAGTATGAAAAAATTGTTTCTTTTGCCGCTGTGCTTGTTTGCACTGATGGCTTGTGACGATGCCAAGAAGGCAGAGGAGCGTGCACAGCACGAGCGCGACTCACTCATGCAAGTGATTGACGAGAAAGACGTGGAACTCAACGAGATCATGGGTTCCATCAACGAAGTCCAGGAAGGCTTCCGCCTCATCAACGAGGCTGAAGGCCGCATCACAGTAGCCAACGGCAACCCCGAGGCAGCCTCCTCACGCGAGGTCATCCGCGAGAATATGCAGTTCATCCAGCAGACCATGAAGGAGAACCGCGATAAGATTGCCCAGCTGCGCGAGAAGCTGAAGAGCACCACCGTGAATGTGGAGAAGCTCACCAAGACCATCGAGAACCTCAACAAGCAGCTGGAAGCACAGAACCAGCGCATACAGGAGCTGGAGGCCACGTTGGCAGAGAAAGACCTCCTGCTGGTTGAGCAGAGCGAGCAGATCAGCTCACTCAACGAGAATGTCAGCGCCCTCACCGCCGACAACGAGCAGAAGCAGGAGACCATTCAAGCTCAGGACAAAGACCTGCACTCCGCATGGTTCGTATTCGGCACCAAGGCCGAGCTGAAGGAACAGAAGATCCTGCAAAAGGGTGATGTCCTCCGCAGCGGCGACTTCAACAAGGACTACTTCACGAAGATTGACATCCGCATCGACAAAGAGATCAAGCTCTACAGCAAGAGCGCAGAAATCCTCACCAGTCACCCCAGCGGCAGCTACAACCTCTTCAAGGACTCCAAGGGCCAGTACATCCTAAAGATTACCGACCCCACCAAGTTCTGGAGCGCCAGCAAGTACCTTGTCATTCAAGTTAAATGAAAAATGAAAAAGTGAAAAGTGAAAAATAAATATTTCCATGGTGCAAGAGAAGGTAACTCCTATTTTTCATTTTTCATTCTTTCACTCTTCACTTATAAATGAAAGAGTTTGTCATCACTGAGGCGCAAGCTGAAACCGCTATCCTCGTGGGCCTGATTACCCCCGAGCAGGATGAGCGCAAGACCAACGAATATCTCGACGAGCTGGAGTTCCTCGCCACCACAGCGGGAGCCGTGACCGTCAAGCGCTTCACCCAGCGCGTCGGCGGTCCCTCCAGCGTCACCTACGTAGGCTCCGGCAAGCTTGACGAGATTCGTGCTTACATAGAAGAGACCAACGATAAGGCTGAGAAAGCTGCAGAGAACGCTCAACGCTCAACGCTCAACGCTCAACTCCCACAACCTGTGGGCATGGTCATCTTCGATGATGAGCTCAGCGCCAAGCAGCTGCGCAATATCGAGCAGGCCCTGAAGGTGAAGATTCTCGACCGCACCAGCCTCATCCTTGATATCTTCGCCATGCGCGCACAGACCGCCAATGCCAAGACGCAGGTGGAGCTGGCGCAGTACCGCTATATGCTGCCTCGTCTGCAACGCCTCTGGACACACCTGGAGCGCCAGGGCGGCGGCTCCGGCAGCGGAGGTGGCAAGGGCAGCGTGGGTCTGCGCGGACCGGGTGAGACACAGCTGGAGATGGACCGGCGTATCATCCTCAACCGCATGAGCCTCCTCAAGCAGCGCCTCGCCGACATCGACCGCCAGAAAAGCACACAACGCGGCAACCGCGGACGCATGATTCGTGTGGCACTCGTGGGTTATACCAATGTGGGCAAGAGCACCCTCATGAACCTCCTCTCCAAGAGCGAGGTCTTCGCTGAGAACAAGCTCTTCGCCACCCTCGACACCACCGTGCGCAAAGTCATCATCGACAATCTGCCCTTCCTGCTCTCCGACACCGTAGGCTTTATCCGCAAGCTACCCACTGACCTCATCGAGAGCTTCAAAAGCACCCTCGACGAAGTGCGAGAAGCAGACCTACTCGTCCACGTGGTGGATATCTCCCATCCCGACTTCGAAGAACAGATAAAAGTGGTGGAGAAGACACTCGCCGACCTCGGTTGTGCCGACAAGCCCAACATGATTATCTTCAACAAGATCGACGCCTACACCTTCACGCCGAAGGACGCCGATGACCTCACGCCCGCCACGCGCGAGAACCTGTCGCTGCCCGACCTCATGAAGACCTGGATGGCCAAGCTCGGCCGCGACTGTCTCTTCATCAGTGCCGCCCAACGCACCAACATCGACGAGCTCAAGCAAACCCTCTACGCCCGCGTCCGCGAGCTCCACGTTCAGAAATACCCCTACAACGACTTCCTCTTCCAACACTACGAGGAAGAATAAGAAACACAGCAGGCTGATAGCTCCTACAGCTGTACCTGCTCTTGACACGTTCCAGGAGATCCATCGTTAATACTCGTCTTCGTTGAACAGGAAGTCTTCCTTGGTGGGGTAGTCAGGCCACACATCCTCGATATTCTCATAGATGTCACCCTCGTCCTCGATTTCCTCCAGGTTCTCGATGACTTCCAGGGGTGCGCCGCTGCGAACGGCATAGTCTATCAGTTCCTCCTTGGTAGCAGGCCAGGGAGCATCTTCCAATTTTGAGGCTAATTCAAGTGTCCAGTACATTTCTAGTTGAGAGTTTTTTCCAAATTTGGGCGCGAAGATACAAAGGAATTATGAAAAACGTGTCAAGATATCGAACTTTTTTCATGACTACCGCGAAATAATTTGTTTTTGGGCCGTTGAGCGAGTCAGAAATTGACGATATAGTGCTGCGGATGCTTCGTGGAGTCGAAGAAAACGAGGCCGTAAGTGTAGAGGTCGTAGGTGATGACCGTCTGAGGGTCCTGCTGGATGGCGCGCCAGCGATCAAGCGCTGCCGCATCGGCATGGATGCCCTCCACGATGAGCAACCCGCCCTCCGCCATCGGCGGCAAGGGGAGCGTCAACTGCGACAAGGCCTCGCGCGCCACGAACCATAGTTCACCATGCGCCGCCGGCGCTTCGTGAACGATGGTTGCCGAAGGCACGGCGGCCCGCATATAAGCCTCCTCTATCGGCCGCTTACCTAAGATGCAGATGGTTCCCGGATGCACGAAGTTGGCCAGCCGGAAGAGCAGACGGCGACAGCGCACAGGGTAGAGATGCAGCCAACGTTGCCACCAAGGATGCAGGCGGTCCAGCTCAGCGTAGGCATAGTAGGTGCTGCTCTCATACACCACACCGCGCAGAAAGGCATAGGCCGACGGCGAATGGACACCGTAGCCTTTGCGGTGGCGCACACGCAGCAACCACACCCACGGTCTGCGCACAAGTTGACATTTTGACACGTTATCAGCGGCCATTTGCAGTTATCATCCCCATATTTGAGGAAATTTGCCTGCAAATGTAGCATTTTATTGTCAATCTGCAATCGTTTTACAAGATTTTCTGTACTTTTGCGCCCAAATTAACAAGGAATCCTCCTTAAACCCCTTAAACTTTTTAAACTTCTATAAGATGCGAACACTTACTAAGACAGAAATAGGGCTTTTGGAAGCCCAGGCATGCAGCTCCGACGACTGGTCGCGCGTGCAGATTACCGATGAACAGAGTCTGAGATATATTCGTCACACCCGCTTCTCAGGGGACATCCGCATCGGCCGTTTCTCGAAGAGCTTCGATATGCCCGGCGGTATCCACAAGCACACGGGCATCTTCCACGCCACGCTGCACGACGTCACCATCGGCGACGACTGCTGCATTGAAAACATCAAGAACTATATCGCCAACTACGATATCGCCCACGACTGCTTCATTGAGAACGTCGATATCATCCTTTGCGACGGCCCCTCCAGCTTCGGCAACGGCGTGGAGGTGGCCGTGCTGAACGAGACGGGCGGCCGCGAGGTGACCATCCATGATCGCCTCACAGCGCATGAGGCTTATCTGGAGACCTTCTATCGCCATCGCCCCAAGCTCATCGAGAAGCTCAAGAGCTATGCTGCCCAGCGCACTGCTGAGTGCACCAGCTCACGTGGCACCATCGCCGAGCATGTCACCATCGTAGATACTGGCTATATAAAGAATATGTACGTGGGCGCGTACGCGAAGGTCGAAGGTGCCGGGCGCCTCAAGAACGGCACCCTCAACAGCCGCCAGGAAGCCCCCATCCATGTGGGCTACGGCGTCATCGCCGATGATTTCATCGTGCAGGACGGCTCTAGCATCGAGGACTGCACCACGCTCTCGCGCTGCTATGTCGGCCAGGCCTGCATGCTCGGCCACGGCTATTCCGCCAGTGACTCGCTCTTCTTCTGCAACTGCCAAGAGGAGAACGGCGAGGCCTGCGCCATCTTCGCCGGCCCCTTCACCGTCACCCACCACAAGAGCACGCTCCTCATCGCCGGTATGTTCTCCTTCATGAATGCCGGCAGCGGCTCCAACCAGAGTAACCACATGTACAAGCTGGGTCCCATCCACCAGGGCGCTCTGGAGCGTGGTGCCAAGACCTCCAGCGACTCCTACATCCTGTGGCCTGCCCGCATCGGCGCCTTCTCGCTCGTGATGGGCCGCCACAGCAGCCACTCGGACACCAGCGACCTGCCTTTCTCCTACCTGATAGAGAAGAACGGCGAGACCTGGATTGCGCCGGCTGTCAACCTGCGCTCCGTAGGCACCGTCCGCGATGCCCAGAAATGGCCGAAACGCGACAAGCGCTACGCTGAAGGCCGCATGGATCAGGTGAACTTCAACCTGCTCTCGCCCTACACGATTGACAAGATGTTCCGCGGCCTCCACGTCCTCGAAGAGCTGGAACAGCTCTGCGGCCCCACCAGCGATGTCTATGCCTACCAGAGCGCCAAGATGAGCAACCACTCCCTGCGCCGCGGCCAGCAGCTCTATCGCATCGCCATCGAGAAGTTCTTGGGAAACTCCCTCATCTCCCACCTCGAGCGCACCGACTGCTCCACAGCCGAGAGCGTCCTCGAAGGCCTGAAGCCCACACGCACCGGCGGACGCGGCATCTGGGTGGATCTGGCCGGCCTCATCGCCCCCAAAGAGCTCGTCAACGCCTTGCTGGACGATGTCGAAGCCGACCGCGTGCCCGACGACACAGCCTTCTGCGAGGCCCTGCGCAAGCTGCACGAGGACTACTACCGCTACGAATGGACATGGGCCTACGAGAAGATGCTCGAATACTACGGTCTCTACCCCGACCGCATCACCATCGAGAATTTGATTGACATCATCCGCCGCTGGAAGGAGAGCGTCGTCAGCCTCGACAACATGCTCTATGCCGATGCCAAGAAGGAGTTCTCCCTCTCTGCCCGCACGGGCTTCGGTTTCGACGGCGCCAGCCAGCGTACGGCAGAGGCCGACTTCGAGCAGGTACGCGGTGATTTCGAGACCAATCCCTTCGTGATGGAGACGCAAGCCCACATCGAGCGCAAGAGCGCCCTCGGCGACCGCATGATAGCCATGCTGGAAGCCCTGGAATGACACTTTCTACACCCATTACTGTTAAAATAATATAAATTTAAGCAAATAAACCCATAAAGGTGCTTCGCCTCACGTGCGA
This sequence comes from uncultured Prevotellaceae bacterium, assembly GCA_947170495.1. Classification (GTDB taxonomy): domain Bacteria; phylum Bacteroidota; class Bacteroidia; order Bacteroidales; family Bacteroidaceae; genus Physcousia. The sequence continues at coordinate 17,497 of CAMVUB010000007.1, read as the reverse complement.
AGCACCTATTTTTGTACAGTCATATCAACCAATATGGGTTGAAACTTCAACAAATCATTCATACCTAATTAAACTAATCATGAAGAAAATCTACCTTTTATTTGCGATGCTGCTGGGATTCTTCACCCCAGTTTTCGCACAAGAAGATGACTTCGACTTCTCACAGAAGGTTATTCAAATGAGTGGCGCTGTGGCGAACTTCGAGGCCAACACCTGGTACTTCGTCTATCAGGCCCGTGGCGGTAGCGATGGAATCCTGAACACCGATGCCATCCCCTCCACCGGCGGTATCATGGCCGACTGCGGCGAAGGTGAAACCATCTTGAAGAAGAACATCACCAACGTTACCGGTGCACAACTCAGCGCGGAGGCAAAGAAGCAGTATCTTGTACGCTTCGTACCCGTAGAGGAAAAGGACGGCTGCTACAACATTCAGTTCGGTACGGGCCGCTTCCTCTCCGCCCCCAACGGCACGGGCAACAGCAAGACGATGACGGCCACCAGTTTCCAGGCTGATGCCGGCGAATTCAATGTGTACAGCATTGAGGATGAGCCTCAAGCTCACTTTGCCATGAATGTCTATGACTTGAAAGAGCTCATCGACAACAATGGTGTGGATAAAAACATCTGTACTTGGGATTCTGGTAAGAAAACCGCAGCCGATGGCAACAGCACTTGGAACTTCATTGGGATTGAATGGAGCGACTTGGACGAGTATGAGATGGCCCTGACTACCCTCGAAGACTTGTACATGAGCCTCACGGGTATCGAGTTCAATACGGGCACAGCCCCTGGCCAATGCAGCGCTGAAGCTGTGGCAGCCTTCCAAGCTGTTATGCAAGTAGTTCACGATGCGCTCGAACCAGGGTCAACACCGACTTTAGATGAAGTGAAGGATCTCACAAAGAGCCTGCAAGACGCTTATGATGCCGTTCTGGCCTCACGCGTGCCGCTGGGTACGGGTTACTACCGCATTCGCGGTGCAATGAAATACACCAACGAGGTGGTCGTAGGTCAAGACCCCGAGAGCGGTGAGGACATCAAAGAATCACAGCAAGTGGATAAATACATGTACTCCATCAGGGAGAATGGCAAGATCTACGCTCGCTGGAACACGCCCGAGGATTTGACGACTGACTGCCCCTCTCTGTGGCAGATCACGCTCACCGAGGAGGGCACCTACGACATCGTCAACTGCGCCACCGATGCACGCTTCAACAATGTAGCACAGAGCGCAGCCGTTGAGATGTCCGTAGATAGCGAGAATCTCATGGCCTTTGATATCCCCGGCGAAGTGGACGGTAACCCCTGTTACAACATTCGCGTAGCTACTCAGGCAGCAGGCGATTCCTTCTACCTGCATCAGGGAGGACACAGCAGTGGTACTGGCGTGAACGGCAACATTGTAGGTTGGAGCTCATCCTATGCAAGTGGCACAGTGGGTGCTTCTGAATGGTTCTTCGACCTCGTGCCCGACGAGGATGCTGCCGCTATCATTGAGTCCTACATCCCCATCAAGGAACACGAAGAGCTCGTTGCCAAGTACAAGGAACTGAGAGACGAGGCCACCGCAGCTATTGATGCCGCAAAGGACGTGCAGACTGTCAAACTCATCACCAATGCTAGCCAGTTCAGTTCTCCATTCTCTGACTCAAGTGAAGGAAAAGACTTTAATGCGCTCCTCGATAATTCCGGCGACACCTTCTGGCACTCGGATTGGCATGGGACCTATGATGAAGCGAATCCACACTATCTACAGGTGGAACTGAATGAACCGACCCATGAATTGGTGACTTTTAGATATATCCGCCGCACGAACAACGGTTCGGCCTTTAACAACGACTACGTCACTGAATGGGGCATTTATGGAAGCAACGATCCCGATGCCGCTTTCGAGGATTGGACTGCTTTGGCAACCTACGATGCGCCATGGGCTGCTACACAAACAGGACCCATCGAGAACGGTCCGTTAGACACCCAAGAGATGAAGTACATTCGCTTCTATGCAAATAGTACCTATAGCTCTAAGGGCAATCATTTCTGGCATATCGGTGACATCCAACTCTATTACCTGCAGGAGAACCCCAACTCGCAGTACTCCAAGATGGGTCAGGTGGCTATCAACCTCGACAACCTACTGGAGGAACAGGCCAGCATTGAAGATGCCGACCTGGCTCCCACAGATTATGATGCTCTCTTTGCTGCCTACGAGGCCTTCAAGGCAGAATTCGTGGATCCCGCAGAGTTGCGTGCGGTCATCGACTCCGTCAAGAATATGCCCGACATCGTGGTTGTGGGCGAGGGCATCGGCTACTGGCCTGACAACAGCACGGCTACAGCTCTCCAGACTGCCATCGACGACGCTACGGCTTACGACGTGGCCGGCGTATATACCGCCACCGCAAGTAACGGCTTTATTGCAGACCTGCGCGCAAAGGCCAAGGCCCTCATAGAGGCTGCCCATAGCATCCAGCCGGGCAAGTGGTACCGCATCCAGTTCCCCTCCAAGGAAATGTTCGAGGAGCACGGATGGGATCTCGTGGCAGGTAACGGCAACTCGAAGGACGGCAACGTCACCACAGAAGATCTGTGGGAGAAGTACGTGGCCATCACAGAGTACGGATTAGATGAACTCGACCGTGAAGAACACTACGCACCCGAAGGCACCGTTATGCTGGGCCACAACGTCTATTTCGACGATGACGAAGACATCGAGGACGAGGGCATGGCACAGTTCCGCTTCGTGGCTGTCGGCGACACCGCCTTCGCCATGCAGAACCGCGCGACAGGTATGTTCCTGAAGGCTGCCGGCACCTCCGGCGGTGTAACTCTGAGCGTACATCCCTCACTCTTCAATGTCCGCGCTATCGGTTACGGCTTGAATGTCATCCCCGCCAAGAACCTCTTCGGCGAGGCTGAAAGCTATCTCCACGCCCAGGTATCCGGCAACCAGCTCGTAACATGGAACGTGTCTGAGCCCGGCACACGCAGCGCCCTGCTCATCGAGGAAGTGGAAGATGTAGCAGCAGGCTACAACCCCACCACCTTCTACATCGGTCTGAGACCTTGTGAAATTGGCGCATACTGCTTCGCTACTGAGGTCACGACAGATAAGAAGATCTACGGCTTATCAAAGATGGAAGACATGCAGTTGACACTCGTGGCCATCGACGGCACCGTGAATGCTGGTCGCCCGTTCATCCTCATCAACGGCGGTGAAGAATTCGTCGAGGACGATAATCCCGAACCACTGGCCTTCCACCACAACTACAAGTTCGAGGCTACTCCCGCTCAGGCCTCCAGCCTGCTGAAGGGTAGCTACTATAGTAAGAAGGTAGGCGTGGGCGTCATCATTCCTGAAGGCGACAAGTTCATTGTCAGCAAGAGCGCAGACACCTGGACCGGCGCCAACGGCGCTTACATCGCAGGCGACGAGCAGTTTGCAGTGACCGCTACAGTGACCTACACCATTGATGGTGGTGCGGACGGCATCGCTGCTGCGCTGACGAACGTGGCCAAGACCGGTGAGCTCTACAGCATCGACGGCCGCCTCATCAGCCGCAAGGCCAACCTGAACACACTCGGCAAGCTCGGTCGTGGTGTTTACATCCTCAACGGCACCAAGGTTACCGTGAAGTAATTGCATTTGCCACGCGTGGCAAAAGCGATTACAGCGCGGTGTAAAGGCGATAAGACCGCGGTCTTCCGATTGGAAGGCCGCGGTCCTTTTGGGTGGCGAATATACACAATCGGTAGTTAAAAAAGTTTAAAAGGAGGGGGAATTAAGGGATGATGTAGGAGACGAATGAGGGAAAAAGCTTACATTTGAACGCTCAAAAGCACCATAAAGCGATCAATCAAACTAATTACTCACCTAATTATCATTCATTATGAAGAAGTTCTACCTATTTTTATCCTTCCTCTTCTTAGTGGGAGGATTTATTGCGCCGGCATTGGCTCAGGATGTGGTTGAGATACCCATCAATGCCAATTCAGGCGATTACGTCTCATGGAACGGAAGTGCTACAAGCCCTTGGGCTGGTTCATGGAAGTCGGACGGTACGCCTGAAGTATCGTTCCATGCTCAGCTAAACGGCTCAAAATGGACAAACAACGTAGCTCCTTGGAACGGCACAGATTTCCAGTTCTATAACTGCATTGCTGGTAGTGGAACATCTCACGATTATACGTTTGAAATAAGCTCCGGTTGGGAATTTGTTTCAGTTTCCGTGGATTTTGTCGCGAGTGCTGCTGACAAAGAAGTATATGTGGCTGTTGATGGAGATCAATCAGATGTCAACAACAGTACGTCGGAGACAGTGCACTATGAGGTAGCCAACATAGGCAAATCCTCATTTGTTTTCACCGTTGGTGCTAAGGAAGCTAAAGTCTTTGCCAAGACAACAAACTTCGTAGTCTCTGTGCAGGAGAAAGATCCCTTTGACGTGATCATGGATGAAATCTTTGCCCTGTTTGCTGAATACGGTCAATACGCAGAAGACGGTACAACTCCTTTCCATGTGGGCACAGAGGTTGGCGACTATGGCGCCGAGGAAGTGGCTGCTTTTAATGCCGCTTACTCCGCATGCCGAGCCGCTGATACACCCGGGTACACAGGAGACGCCGAAGACCTCGCGATACTGCGCGACGCTCTAAAAGCAGCCTACCAGTCTGTACTGGATTCTCAAGTGAAGTTTGTCATCACCGACGGCTACTATCGTTTCCGCACAGCTATCAACTACAACGATGGAAATCTAAAGTATATGTATACGAAGATCGCTGATAACGGTACCATCAACGGCAAATGGGGCACACTGGACGATTTGACAGAGAACTGTCATGCCCTCTGGAAGTTGACAAAGGGAGAGGATGATACTTGGGATATCGTCAGTGTTTCCACAGACGCCCGTTTCAATGATAACCCAGGCACGTTGAGCGAGGAAAGTACATGGCGCTTCATCCTTGAAGATATGGGCAACACCTTCATAGCCATCAAATATGCTGACAGGACCGGTTCGTCTATTTATGTCCACCAGGCTAATCATCAAAGCGGCGGAGGTACAGAAGGCAATTTGACACTATGGAGTCCATATATTGATGCTCCTTTGGCCTCTGAATGGGTCGTAGAACCCGTTGCCAACGACGAGGCTCAAGTTATTATCAACGCTTATGCCAGTATCAAGGAGCGTCAGAAGATGGAAAGAGAATACACCCAGATGGTGGAGACGAGTAAGGCCAACCTGGAGATTGCCAAGGACAATCCAAAGGTTGATGTGAACGACGAAGTAGAGATCATCACCTCGACAAGTCAGTTCAGCTCGCCGTGGTCATCCACAGCTGAAGGCTCGTTGGACGACCTGCTCGATGAAGATAAGACCACTTATTGGCACTCCGATTGGAGTGAAGCAGTACCCAACCACACACATTATCTTGATGTCGCTTTGAATGCTCCCGTTTACGACTTGCTGGCCTTAAGTGTTCAGCGTCGTGCTGGTGCAGGCGCCGTAAATCACATTACAGAATGGGGCGTTTATGGTTCCAATACTCCTGATGTTTATTACACTCAGGAAGAAATTGACGCCGCAGTAGAAGGCGATCCCGCTTATGGCAAGACCACCAGTGATCTGAAGACTGCGGGCGAATGGCATAAGTTGGCAGAGCTGTCCACGCCATACGAGGATATTAATGAGACAAGGGTGTCCCTGCCATTTGACACAAAGGGCTTCCAATACCTCCGTTTCTACATTGACAAGACAACCGGTCAAGGTGGAGTACAGAAGGGCTTTGGTCATGTCAGTGAATTCCACCTCTATACAGCGAGTGTAGAGATTGCCGATAATTCGCAGTATAAGGTGATGGGCGAATTGGTCACCAATCTGGAAAAGGTGCTCGCTGACCAGATTGAGCTAGAGGTTGCCGACATGGATGAAGCAGAGTTCAACGCCCTGAAGGCCGCCTATGACGCCTTTATGGAGAAGTTTGTGGATCCCGCAGAGCTCCGCGCAGCCATCAAGAGCGCTGAGGCCTCAACGGCAGGTATCGTCACTGGCACCAATCCCGGTGAATGGGGACCCGACACCGATGCTGGCAAGCTCACCACAACCGTGGCCAATGCCAAGGAATACGATCTGTCCGGTGACTACACGCCCGCACAGAGCGCCCAATATGTTGAGGACCTGAAGGCGCAAGCCGGCGACATCTTTGCTTCTGCCAACAAGATTGAAGAGGGCAAATGGTATCGCTTCCACTTCGGCAGCAAGGAGACCTTCGAGGCCAACGGCTGGGATATTGAGAACAACGAGGCCCAGACCGTGAGTGACATCAATGACAATGCCTATGTCACGAATGAAGCCCTCTGGGATAAGTTCGTCACGGTAGCGAAGCACGATGCCGAAAAGATTAACATCGAGGTGGCTCATGAGCCCACAGAACAAGATCCTTCTACATCGAAGGAGCAGGAAGTCACCCTGAACAAGGTGGTTCCCTACGCTGAGGATGAGGACATTCTCCGCGGTGCACAACTCTTCTTCGATGCCGCTGCTGATATCGAGGACGTGGATTACTCCCTCTTCCGCTTCGTCAATGTCGGCGACACCGCTTATGTCATCCAGAACAAGGCCACCGGTCTGTACCTGCGTGCCACAACTCCCAGTAGTCAAAGCGGAATCCCCGTCACCCTCGACATCATGCCTTCTCTCTTCAATATCAGTGCCATCGGCTATGGCCAAAACTTGATTGCCGCCAGCAACCTCATCAACAACACTAAACAAGCAAACCTCCATTTCCAACGCAATAATAACACCGTTGTAACTTGGGGCGAAAACACTCCTGGTAGCCGCAGTGGTCTCTATATCCAGTACGATAGCGATGTAGCAGAGAACTACGACGGCACAGAGTTCCTCATGAATTTGAAACCAGGTTCTGTGAACTCCATCTGTTACCCTGTCGGCTTAACGGTTCCTGAGGATTATGAAATGTACGATGTCGTAGAGGTTTCGGAGGGAAGCGTTAAGTTGAATCCAATCCAAGAGGCAAATCCTGGCCGTCCGTTCATCTTCATTGCTGATGGAGACTATGACGCAGAAAAGGATGACGCTGAGCCCTACACCTTCTATCACGATTACTCATTCACGAAGGAGGCTATCGCAGGCCCACTGTTGAAAGGAACCTATAACACCATCGCCTCTCTGCCGAAGGGCGCTATCACGAACCAAGGTAACGGTTTCGTTGTCAGCAAGAGCGCTACGATGTCTATGATTTCCGTTCCCGCAAACACGGCTTACATTCAGGCCGACGAGGAATTCCCCTTGGTTAATTACACCTATGAGATTCTTGAAGAGCCCATAGAAGATGGCATCAGCACAGTCCTCCAGAAAGTGGCGACTACCGGCGAACTCTACACCATCGACGGTCGTCTCATCAGTCGCAAGGCAAACCTCAACGATCTGAAGCGCTACGGAAAGGGTCTTTACATCCTCAATGGTGTGAAGGTCAACGTGAAGTAAGCTCACGCTTAAGAAACCCAGTTATAAGGGGCTGTGCCACACCAGGCACAGCCCTTTTTTCGCGGGATTGCATACTTTTCTTGTTAGAAATTTGGTGGGTTACGCAGAAGAGCTTATCTTTGCCACGATAACACCTAATAGAACATTAAAACCGTAAGCAATATGAAAACTTTTAGACTCCTTCTCATGGCGCTCGTGGCCTTGGTCGCCAACGTCAGCCTCTCTGCCCAAGACCTCCCCGCCATCCCATCGGGAATCTTTGCTCTGGGCAACAAAGTAACCGCCGTGGAAACGGGTAAGTGGTACTTCTTGTATAACCACAGCACCAACCGTTATGCCAACGAGAACACCTCGCTCCAACTCAAGCAGGCCACCTCTCCCAGTGGTCTGGAAGTCGCCAGTAACCTTGGCTATCTCGTGACGCTGGAGAGCAACGGCGATGGCAAGTACTACCTCCGAAGCGGACGCGGCAACTACTATAAGAGCCCCAGCAGCGCGGCACGAGGCACAGGTGCTACCTTGAACACCGGTTGGGCCATGGCCATCACCCCCATCTCCGACAACCCCGGCCATTTCCTGCTGCAAGGCTCCACCTTTAACCTGTCAGCCCCGGCGGATGGCAGCGACCTCAAGGGAAGCTCCGCCAAGACGGCCAACAGCGTCAGCGACTGGGGATTCATCGAGGTGAAGACCGCCAGCGCTGAGGACCTCAAGGGGCGCGACCTCTACAACTACCAGATGGGTAAGCTGGGCTTGATGCGGTTTAAGAACAAGCGCAACCCCAACTACCTGACCACGAAGACAGCCGGTAGCGCCGGGGGTGCCGCAAAGACTACTGCAGACCTGAGTCAAGTATGGATTGTGGAGAAAAGCGGCAGCGGCTACACCCTGCGCAGCGCCAATACAGGCCAGTACCTGCAAGAGGACTTTGCCAAGCCTGCCGGCGGTACCAAGGAACTCTACATCCAATTCAGCCCCAACAACACCGGCGACCAGGCCTACATCAACATCTCATCGAAGAGCGACTTCAGCGGCAGCACCTGCCTCAACCTGGGTAACAACGGCACCACCATCTCCAAATGGTCCTATGCCAACGATTCCGGCAGCGACTGGGCCATTGAGCTCGTGGAGGACGTGACGGAGAACGAAGTGCGCGAACACCTGAATGCCGCCAATGGCTATGTCAGCGAGCTGAAGAGCGGTTCCTACTATCGCATCGTCAGCACACAGTATGGCACCTACGCCACAGAGGTGGACAACGATGTCAAAGGTTTGAATCTGGATGCCGCCAACTACGGTCAGTACTGGCAGCTCACCAAGAGCAGCACAGGCTACAGCTTCCAGAATGTACTGACGCAAAACTACATACAGGTCGGAACGGGCACCAGCCATATATATCGCACGGCTTCCGTCAGCGCTACTCTCTACCCCGCCCGCACGTCCGACAAATGGATGTACTATTGGACAATCGCAAACGCCTCCGGTGGCAGTGTAGGCTTGCACACCGATGCCAGCAAGAACGTGGTGCAATGGAATACCAATGCAGATGCCAGCAAATGGGCGTTCGTAGAAGTGGAACTCAATGCAGAGGATATTGAGAAGGCACGCCAGTCACAGGAAGCCTACAACGAGCTTGTGAAGAACATCCCCACCATCCAAGGCCACCTGGACAACCTGTTCCAGGACAAGGCCTGCACGACACTGAAGACCGACATTCAAGCCCTCACAGATGAGCAGTTGGCAGCCAACGGGGACTTCGCAGCTCTCAATGCCGAGATGAAGGCTCAGGTACTGAAAATCAAGAACAACACATGGCAGCAGTTCACGAACAAAACCACCAACTACACAGCCGGCTATGAGAAGTTCTTCCGCATCTATGACTACCAGATCTATAGCAACTGCGATGAGATGTACCGCGAGTTCGTGATGAGCAACGCCTTTGGCCGTCTCTCCGGTCCCACCGGCATCGTGGCCAATCCCGGCGACATCATATATATATATGTTGATAAGAATCCTGAGGCGGAGTGTAAGCTGGCTTTGGAGAGCGTAGGTACCGACGGTGTGGCCGGCAACCACGCCACGGGGTCGCTGACGACACTGAAAGAGGGTCTGAATGTGTTCTCGTCCAGCCAGAAGGTGATGCTCTATATCCTTCACCAGCTTAACAACGTCAAGAAGTACCTTGCAGACTACCCACCCATAAAGGTACACATCGAAGGCGGCCAGCTCAACGGCTACTGGGATGCGACGCGCGGCATGACGAATGCCGATTGGAAGCTGCTGCAACAAGACCTGCTGAAAGCAAGTCCCTTCCTTAACCTCAAAACCAAGCATCTGGTCTTCCAGATGGATGCAGACCTTGTGCTGAAAGCAGAACCTAACGAGATTGAAGGCCTGATGCGCATTTGGGATCAGATACCCGCCAACGAAGACCGCTACATGGGTGTCGAGGACTTTGAAGGTCGCTATAACAACATCTGGAACGTCTATAGCGGCGCCAGCAGCTATATGCACTCCACAACACGAGGCACATGGTACACCGAGAGCACCATCCCCTCCATCATGAACTATAACAACATGCGTCAGCCGGGTAGCCTCTGGGGCCCCAGTCATGAGATAGGACATAACCACCAAGGCAGTATCAATGTCTGCGGTACCACGGAAAGTTCCAATAACCTGTTCTCAAACATCAACACCTTTGAACAGGGCATACAGACTTCGCGATGCTACCTGCCATCGGATAACTTCAACGCCCTGGCCAGCAGCATAACAAATAACGGAACGACCTACGAGAGTATTCCTTGGGTTGGACGCGACATCTGGAACACCACACGTATGTTCTTCCAGCTCTACCTCTACTTCCATGTGCAGCACCACGACGACAACTTCCTTCCCAACCTGTTCCGCATGATGCGTAAGAAGCCGTTCTCGAAAAACAGCGGATGGGACAGCACCACGCCGTTTACCTATACCGAAAACGGAGAGACCAAGACAGGCACCGGTGCTAACATCACTTATGGTAAGAACGACTACCTCCACTTGGCCAAGATGATTTGCGACGTGGCTCAGGCAGACCTCTCTGAATTCTTTGAAAGCTTCGGTATGTTCGTACCTGTCAAGAATTTCCATGTAGGCGACTATGCCAACTACCTTGTCACCACTACACAGGCCGACATCGATGCTGCCAAGAAATACATGCAGAAGTATCCGAAGAAGCTTGGCAATATCATGTTCATCGATGACCACATCCTGCCAATGAAGCCTGCCGATGCAGACAATATCTTCGAAGGCCTGCCACAAACCGGCGGCAAACGCACCAACAACCTCACACAGCACAACAACAGCCTGCCCGTGGGCGACGTGGGTGACTACGAGCTCTTCGACGGCCGCACGGAATACGAAGCCAACAATGACTACTTCCAACTCAGCGGCAGCACCATCGAGTTCAAGGGAACAGGATATATCGGACATAAGTTCTACGACCTCGACGGCAACCTCATCTGGGCTACCAACAGCAAGAAGACAACATTGCCCACGAAGGTGAGGAACCTCGGCGTGGACAACTTCTACGTCGTAGCCGCACAGGCCAACATGACCGACGTGCCCTGCCCATACTACAACCGCACGTCATCACCCATCGCCAGCACCGATGTCTATTTCGGCAGTGCCGAGGGTTCCAAGAAATGGTGGTCGAATGCCAGCACCAAGCTGGGTAACTACCTGCCCGCCAATGCTGTGGCTGTCGTCACCAGTAGCAATGAATTCCCCACGATGCTGGAAGGCGCCAACGTCATCAGCAATGCCAAGACCGCTACGAGCCTCGTCATCGACGGCGACCAGCCTTTCTACCTGCCCGAGAACATCACGGCAGCCAGCCTGACCTTCAACAAGGAAATCACGGGCTACGCCGCCCTGAATCTGCCCTTCGCCGTCACGAGCACTGACATCAGCGGCTTGCAGGTGGCCACCTACGCCAACGACGTACTGAATGTCCAAGCGGCAGATAACGTACCCGCCGGCCAGGCTGCCGTCGTGCAAGGACCCGTTAACCTGACCCTGCAGAATGCGGCCGTCGTCAGCGGCAACTATCAGGCATTGAGTGCCGTCAACATCCTGGCTGCGGATGGTGCCAGTGTGGTGGCTGTGGAGACAGCCTCTCCCTTCACCTTCCCGCTGAGCGAGGCAACGGCCATCCACTCGCTCGACACCGACAAGAACGCGCAAGGCGCCACGCCGCGCATCTACGATCTCTCAGGTCGTTCACTGCAGCGTGTAGCACAGCCCGGTATCTATATCATCAATGGCAAAAAGGTGATTGTGAAGTGAACAGTTAAAGAGTGAAAAGTGAAAAATAATAGGTTCCTATGGCTACCAAAAGACAGAAAGAACAAAGCATCAAGGGCAAAACCGACAAAGCCCGCAATGCAAGTAATTCTTATTTCTCACTTTTCACTTTTCACTCTTTCATTTTTCATTTTTCATTCTTCCTTCTAGTTTGGCTCTGGGCCTCATGGTGGATGGGCGACGTATTCCGCATGGCGCGTGAATACTCGTTCTATGCCACGGAAGACACGCTCATGCACGGCCTCTGGCAGCAGTCCTTCGGCTTGCTGTGGGTAATCGGGCGTGCATTGTTAACGCTCTATCGCTGGCCCGTCGTGGGCGGCTTGCTGGTGGCGCTGCTGCTGACGGCATCCATAGGACTCACCTCCTATTGCCTGCGCCTGCGGCCCGCCTCACCTCTGCGGGCGTTAGCCTATGTCCCTGCCGTGGCATGGATGTCTTGGATAGCATGGCGGGGCCTCAACCTCTACTATCAGCAGGAGCCCGGCATCGCCCTCGGCACCCTCTTCCTCGGCATCGTCGTACTCGCCCTTGATGCCTTCATCATCTGGACCTTCAAAAGAAGAGTGAAAAATGAAGGAGTGAAAAGTGAAAAATCAATTTCACCCAAGCCTTCTCAAGGTCTGCATGCCATCATAGGAAACCCTTATTTTTCACTTTTCATTCTTTCACTTTTCACTTTTGTGCCTCCGGCACTAATTACTCACCTGCGACATCCTTATCTGCGTCCCGTGACGAAGATGGAGGTGCAGATGCTGAACGAGGATTGGAAGGGGATGGTGGAGACGGCGCATGACAACGCCAAGCTGAGCTACCGACCGATAGCCGCCTACTACGCCATCGCCCTCGTGCAGACTGGACAGCTGGCAGAGAACCTGTTCGACATCCGGCTGGACTACGACTCGCTCTATGTCAAAGGCTGGTCGGGAGACGCAGACGTCGGTACCACTTACTACCTCGCCGACTGCAACTTCCACGCCGGCCTCTTCCGCGCCGCCACGCACACGGCCATGGAGCAGCTGACGATGAACGGGCCGTCGCTGCACAACCTGAAACTGCTGACGCGCCTCGCGCTCCTCGACCACGACTGGGCCCTGGCACGTAAGTACCTGACCATTATTGACCGCACGCCCTTCGAGAGCGACTTCGTAGAACGCTATGGAGCCATGGTAGGCGACAGCGCTGCCGTAGCCGCAGATCCCGTCTTTGCACGCGTGCGACTGACGGAACCCGTGGCCGACAGCTTCGAGAGCTTCTACCAAAGCCCCATCTTCCTCGGCTACACAGCAGTCCTCACCGCCGGACGCTCCATGCAAGCGTTGCAGCAGAGTCTGATGGCCAACCTCTACAGCAAACGTATGCCAGACTTCCTGATGCGCTGCGAGGCCCTCGTCGGCACCACCCCACCCCGTACCATTGCCGAGGGACTGGTGACCCAGACCATCAAGAACCCCGCCATCCTGCAGGCGTTCCCGCAGCTGCAGATGAACGTGCAGGTCTTCCGCGGCTTCGTGCAAAACGTGCAACCTTATATGAAGGATCGCGCGCGCGGAGGTATCGAGCTCTTCGACCAATACCGCGGCTACTACCCCTACTACTACTTCTTCGGCAACCTCAAAGCCACCCGAAAGAAGGAAGACAAGGAACACGGCGGCTCCAACGCAGGAGTGAACTAAAGGGCAGATGGAATCGGGGAATAATAGATGAGAGATTAAGGATTAAGGATTAAAGATTAAGGATTAAGGATTAAAGATTAGAGATTAAAGATCATGATAGCTTCCCATAAGACCTATAAGACCTATAATAAGACCTATAAGACCAATAGGCCCCATTACCCCCATCATCTCCTCCTCATTCTTTCAATCTTTCAATTTTTCAATCTTTCAATTTTCCTCTCCTCTTGCACCACCAAGCCTACCGCCATCCCCACAGCCTTTAGCGAGACGGCTGATTCGCTCGTCGTATTCCCAGACTATCGCGACGTGACGATACCGCCGAATATCGCCCCCCTGAACTTCATGGTGACCGATGCGGGTGCCAGTGAGTTTGTAGCAAGCTTTGAGGAGGCTCGGAAGTCCCAAGAGTCTCCTTGCCTCGTCGTGGGCGCCCTTGCCGACGGCAAATTCGACATCGACAGCATCGAGTGGCGTCAGCTTTTATCCGATGCAAAAGGCCAGGACCTCACCATCTCCATCTTTGCCCACCGCCCTGCAGGATGGGTCCGCTATGCCCCCTTCACGCTCTCGGTGGCCGAGGAAGAGATAGACCCTTATCTCAGCTACCGACTCATAGAACCCGGCTATGAGCTCTACCGCCAGCTGGGGCTCTACCAGCGCAACCTCACCAACTTCCAGGAGGCCGTCATCTACGAGAACAACCGTTCCTTCGATGCCGACAACAACCACTGCATCAACTGCCACAACTACCAGGCTTACGACACCGAGCGGATGCTCTTCCACGTGCGTGCTTCCCATGGTGGAACCGTGATTGTCAATGGCAGCGAGGCACATAAGGTGGCCATCCGCCACGACAGCATCCTCTCCTCGGGCGTCTATCCCTCATGGCACCCCACACAGCCCCTCGTGGCCTTCTCCACGAACAAGACGGGTCAGGTGTTCCACATGTACCACCCCGAGAAGATTGAAGTCCTCGACGAAGCCTCCGACCTCCTCCTTTACGATGCCGAGGCCAACAGCGTGCGCCATATCCTGCGCACCGACGATGCCTTGGAAACCTTCCCCTGCTGGGCACCCGACGGCCAGACACTCTACTACTGCTCCGCCACCCTGCCCGAATCCCTCTACGACGCTGCCGCCAGCGAGATAGCCTTGAAGTACGACAGCCTTCTCTACAACATCTACGCCATGTCGTACGATTCCATCACACGTTCCTTCGGCGAACCGCAGCTGGTGGTAGATGCGGCGGGGATGGGTAAGAGCACCAGCGTGCCACGCGTGAGCCCCGACGGCCGCTACCTCCTCTTCACACTCGGCGACTACGGCCAGTTCCACATCTGGCACAAGAGTGCAGACCTGTGGATGGTAGATTTACAGGCATCAACGACACAGCCATTAATGCACGCCAATGCCCCCGATCAGCCGGACAGCTACCATGGGTGGTCATCGAACGGCCGTTGGATAGCCTTTGCCAGTCGCCGCATCGACGGCAACTACTCGCGCGTGTTCATCTCTTACTTCGACCGCGAGGGGCGCGACCATAAAGCCTTCCTGCTTCCGCAGCGCGACCCGGAGCACAACACGCTCCTGCTGAAGAGCTACAATGTTCCCGAGCTCACGAAGTCGCCCGTCCACGTCACCACAGAGCAGCTCAAACACGTCGTTTTGCACACAGAAAGCACTCCTGCCGCCTACGAAAATTGACAAAATGACAAAAATTAGGGCTATAAAGTGATTTTTTGCTTGAAATATGATAGTATTTCATGGCTTTTGCATACTTTTGCGTCGCAAAAAGAAACCAAACTCCTAAAAACTATACACTATGAGAGTTATTATCGAACCTGATTACGCGAATCTGTCGCGTTGGGCCGCAGACTATGTCGCCGCCCGCATCAACGAAGCTCAACCCACTGCTGAAAAGCCCTTTAAGCTGGGCTGCCCTACAGGCTCTTCACCCCTGGGTCTGTACAAGCACCTCATCGAGCTCAACAAAGCTGGTAAGGTCAGCTTCCAGAATGTCATCACCTTTAACATGGACGAATACGTAGGTTTGCCCGAAGAGCATCCTGAGAGCTACCATAGCTTCATGTGGACCAACTTCTTCTCGCACATTGACATCAAGAAGGAGAACGTGCACATCCTGAACGGCAATGCCAAGGATCTGGCTGCCGAGTGTGCTGCCTACGAGCAGGCCATCAAGGATGCCGGCGGCATCGACCTCTTCATGGGCGGCATTGGCCCCGATGGTCACATCGCCTTCAACGAGCCCTTCAGCTCCCTGCAGAGCCGCACCCGCGTGAAGAGCCTGACGACAGACACCATCATCGCCAACAGCCGTTTCTTCGACAACGATGTCAACAAGGTGCCCAAGACAGCCCTCACCGTCGGTGTTGGCACCGTGATGGATGCCAAGGAAGTGCTCATCGTAGCCAACGGTCACAACAAGGCACGCGCGCTGGCACATGCCATCGAGTTCGGCGTCAGCCAGGAGTGGACCATCAGCGCCCTGCAGATGCACCCCCATGCCATCATCGTCTGCGACGAAGCCGCTACCGATGAACTGAAGCACGGCACCTACAAGTACTTCAAGGATATCGAGAAGAACAACCTCTAACGAAAAGGGCCCCGCGATTGCGGGGTCTTTTTTTATATATAATACATATAAAAGATGTGAAATACTTGACAACGGCTTTCTGAGATTGTATCTTTGCACCCGAATATGAGAAAATTGTTAATAGAGACATACGGTTGCCAGATGAACGTGGCCGACTCCGAAGTGGTGGCGTCGGTGATGCAGATGGCAGGCTATGAAGTCACAGAGGTGCTGGAAGAGGCCGATGCGGTGTTTCTCAACACGTGTTCCGTACGCGACAATGCGGAACAGAAAATCCTGTCGCGACTGGAGTTCCTGCGTAGCGTGAAGCGGAAGAGACCCCTCATCATCGGCGTGCTGGGTTGCATGGCCGAGCGCGTGAAGGAGGAACTGATGACAGCGCACGGCGCAGACCTGGTCTGCGGGCCGGATTCCTATATGACCCTGCCCGACCTGATTGCACAGGCAGAGTTAGGACATAAGGCCATCAATGTGGAGCTATCGATGACGGAGACCTACCGCGATGTGGTGCCACAGCGGCTGCATGCCAATATGATCGGCGGCTTCGTGAGTATCATGCGCGGCTGCAATAACTTTTGCCACTACTGCATTGTTCCTTATACGCGTGGCCGTGAGCGCAGTCGCGATGTGGAAAGCATCCTACGTGAGGTGCGTGATCTGCGAGATCGCGGCTTCAAGGAGGTCACGCTGCTGGGGCAGAATGTAAACTCATACAACAACGCTGCAATAGGCTTTGCAAGCCTATTGCAGCGTGTTGCAGAAACTGTGCCGGAGATGCGGGTGCGCTTCACGACGAGTCACCCGAAAGACATGAGTGACGAGACATTGCGTGTGATTGCCGAGACGCCCAACGTCTGCAAGCATATCCATCTGCCCGTACAGAGCGGCTCGGATGCCGTGCTGCAGCGCATGAACCGCAAATACACCCGCGCGTGGTACCTGGACCGCGTGGCAGCCATCCGCCGTATCATTCCCGACTGCGGCCTCACGACCGATATCTTCGTAGGCTACTGCGGCGAGACAGAGGAAGAACACCAGCTGTCCCTGTCGCTGATGCGCGAGGTGGGCTATGACTCGGCCTTCATGTTCAAATACAGCGAACGCCCCGGCACCTATGCCAGCAAGCACCTGCCCGATGACATTCCCGAGGCAGTGAAGATACGTCGCCTCAACGAACTCATCGCCGTGCAGAACGAGATCTCCGCCGAGCGCAACGCAGCACAGGTGGGGAAAGTCGTGGAGGTGCTGGTGGAAGGCACCAGCAAACGTAGCCGCGACCAACTCTTCGGACGCACGGAACAGAACCGCGTCGTGGTCTTCAACCGCGGCCAGCATCATATCGGTGACCGCGTGATGGT
>CAMVUB010000006.1 GCA_947170495.1 uncultured Prevotellaceae bacterium | reverse complement strand
GATAATGACGGATGGATAGAAAAGGAGCGGCCTATAATGAAAGTTCCTTTTTTAAGTAATACAGAAGATAAATCTTACGATTGGTATAGAACTGCCATTGTTATTAGGGATTTTGAGGAATTTATTCCAGATTTCAGAAGAAAACTAGCGGCCAAAAAGATTGTTTTTGTTGCGAGAAAAAATTCTCAAGGGAATTATCTATATTATCTTCCATACATCAATGCAGGCGTGGCAGTAGTGGAAAATGATGAGCAGAAAAGTTTCATAGATACGGATGGTTTTTTCATTGCTATACCAGAAATGTGCTTCAAAACGTATCCAGGTGCTATTCATGTAGATTTATTCATCGCCAGGCTTCATCCTGATAATCCTTTAATAAAAAGATTCAAGTCTGTTGAGCAAGAAGGCAACAAAGAACTTGTGTTCTATTTAAGTTCAAGCTCCACAAATCATTTAGCAAATAATAATATTGAATTACAGACATCGGAATCAAAAAAAGCGTCAACAGCTCAATCAAGTTTCAACTTCAATAATCGAACAGAAAACATGGAAACAAACCTTCACACTAAATCGATTGTCATTAAACACCCTTTTAATATTAATAGCGGTTCTATCTCTGAACTAACAATATTGCGTAATCTTTTCATTCAAATTCGAGACCAAGGCTCCATAACCTGTATTGCATACAAAGAAGGTAAACAGATAAATGTTTATCTCGAAGATGGATCATTATTCCACCCGATTGTTGACAGTCATGATTTCGTGAAAGTCAACAAGATTCTTCAAAAGGAACAACTGTTAGTAGGTGAAATCTGTGGACATGATACAGCTTTTACAGACAGGTATCTGCTAATAAAACTATACTACGACTATATCTCCGGCAATCATGACAACGACGATATTTGCAGACTATGGATTAGAGACACAACGGCTAATATGATGGGTATCTCTGTTCCAAAGGCACAATACGTTGGCAAAGAGAGCAAGGCTGATAAATTAGAAAAAGAATCAATTGATATAGGCTTCCCTTGCTATGAAGATGAGGGTTTTGATTCATTTGATTTTGTCAAGACTAATTTTACACACAAAGAAAAGAATGATGAAATAATTCGCGTTACTGACAAACATCAAGAAGACTTATATCATAATGCACCGTTTGTTGTACTCGCACGTCAAAACCCTGCCTTACCATCCTTCTTTGAATTATGTTTGCCTGATGGCACTATGTTTGACATCATAGGAGACGAGGATCCCGAAGACCTCACATTAAGAAAATGGATATCCGAAGCCGGTATCGTACCTGTAACAGTCCAATCTTATGAAAAAAGTATTTCAGGCTTGTTAGAACTACATTATAGGGCCTTCAAGAGGAAAAGTAAAAATCAAGAATTATCTGATTTTGTCTCAGCGCATTTTATAGAAGATACCGTGGAAATAGAAATGGACTATGATCATTTCGATAAAATTGCAGAAATCATAGATCCCAATCAAGATGGTTCTATGACGGAGAACCTAAATGTATTAGCTATCATTCCGAAGTGGGCAAGTCAAGCTGCATATTACATTGTGGGAGAAGAAGAACCTCTTTGGCTTGCCCCCTCATTCAATGCTGATATTCTAGACCAAGTGCATCAAAACAACAGTACACAGGGTCGGGTCGTAAGTTATCGAGACAATCAAGATGGCACATATCATTTTGAATTGAAATTCCATATCGAAAAATAAGGCCCTGTAATGATTAAGTGATTATTTAAGAGACACATGGAAGCAACTATTCAGAAAATAGAAGAATACTATAATCAGTATATGAATTATTCATCTAATGTGTTGTTGAACTTAAACACCGATACGTTGATAAGCAGAATAGATTCATTACCTCAATGTAAACAAATACTTGAGGCACTGAAATGTAATTATCCTATTGCAGACGATGAATTGAAAACTTTGACTGTAAGTGAGATAGACAATTATAAAACTTTATTTGGGAATCACAACCCAATATATTATGTGGCATTTTGTTATCAATGGTATACTTATCAGAAAGAGCACGAAGCTTTTCTAATGAAAACTTATGTGGATAAGGCAAGATGGTTGTCTAAAACTGACAGGGACAATATCGACAAAGTACAGATATTTAAGACGGATGTCATTCGTCCTATAATTGACTACCTCATTGACCAAATAAAAGAACACCATACAATATACTATTATTTGGATAAATATAAAAGCCGAGTCGAAAGATACACTTTCAGTTTATTAACAGAGAAGAATGAGTTAGGTTTACAAAAAGATTTGGCGCTTTATTTGTTTGATCAAGATTTACCTTTTTACCAAGAACCGAATCTCGGTCATGGAAGACCTGATTTCGTTATAGACTTGGAATGTAATGATAAGCCTTTTGTAATCGAAGTTAAAAAGATGGATGTCCTTGAACCGGCCGCAATAGATGAATCTCTTCGACAGTTAAAAGCATATCTGGGCCAATTCCCTTCATACGGTTGCCTTTACATTTTCACAAAAGACTCTAAACGTCATTTAGAATATCCGAAAGTAATAGACGAAAACCTAACTGTAAGATGCGTTTATATCGGAGAGAAGACGCCAAGTCAAATGTGAGTGCCATGTTTATTGTGACGGCACATTACCAGATGCCTTCGGGAGGACATCGCTGATTTGCCAGCATCGTTCTCCCGAATCTTTTTCCGTCTGTTTATGTCGTAGAAGAGAAAGCGGAAAGATTACAGATTGCCAATGAAAATCGCCTAAAAATAGCTCATTTTATCTTCTTCCCCTCATTTATACTTCATTTCGTCGGCCATTAATTGGTACAAAGAGTAACTCCCCACAAAAAACAGTCCGCACACCGCACGGGGATCAGCGTATTTGCGGCCAAGGACTGTGGTGCAGCGGCCTGCGCACCGCGGTGCAATTGCCTTCGCACCGCGGTGCTGTTTTTTTACCGAAATAGCTTAAAACCCTACACCTCGCGCAAAACAGCTGCAATTTACTGCTATACAGTAGATTGCAGCGCGCTTAACCCTACGCAACCTCGCGCAAGGTCGCGCATACCAGCTGCGTGTAGGGTTGCGCAAGGTTGCGCGAGGTTGCGTAGGGGTGTTCGCGGGATAATTAATTGACATTCATGGAGGTTATGCGGATTCTGCGCGAGGTGTAGGCTTTTTCGACATTTCTATGATTTTTGGCATTAAGCCCCTATTTTTCTCACGACGCGTCGCATCGGCCATCACGACGCGTCGTAACGCCCCGAGGGACGCGTACTTATTTCGTGTCCCACGCGTGGGACACGTTGGAAGACCGCGGTGCGTTGAGTGTCCCACCATGGTGGTCCAGTAGAAAGACCGCGGTGCGTTCGTTGTTCCATCGCGATGGAACAACGTAAAGACCATGGGCTTTGAGCAATAGGACCCAGCGGTGTGCGATGTTTTTTTGTTAAGAAATATTTAAATTCTGAGAGTTGTGACTCAAAAAGAGAGGCGGGCAATGAAAAAATGAAGGTTTCGTGCGGGCGTAATGGAATAATGTGTAATTTTGCAGGCAAATAGATAAACAGTATTCAATATGTGTAAGTACAAGATTCTTTTTTCTACGGCACTTCTCTGCCTGGGCTTGCTGCTGGCGGGGTGCGTCAGTCAGGAGGAACGTCTGCGCCAGCGCGCAGCGGAGTTATGCCAGTACATCCCGGATCATGAGCTGCTGGAGCAGTCGAAAGACTACATGA
This sequence comes from uncultured Prevotellaceae bacterium, assembly GCA_947170495.1. Lineage (GTDB taxonomy): Bacteria > Bacteroidota > Bacteroidia > Bacteroidales > Bacteroidaceae > Physcousia. The sequence continues at coordinate 57,322 of CAMVUB010000006.1, read as the reverse complement.
CGGCGGACTTCTACGCCGTCCTCGACACGCTGTTCAACCTGCCGGAGCACGAGGCTATGGACCACGAGTGGCTCTACTATTTCGTGACCGGCAACGGCGGTACGATAGCGGACTATGAGGTCATGGGCGTACAGCAGACGGACGAGACGCACGCGGTGGCTACCGTGATGGTGCGACAGAAATGGGAAGATGGCTCCTTGGATTCGGAGAGCGAAGCTGAAGAACATCGCCTGTATATGGAATGTGTGGATGGGCAGTGGCTGATGTCGGATTTCGACGAGCACAAGGCGGACTGCCTCCGTCATATCGCCATCAACCGCCGCGAGCAGGCCGTTCGTGCTGCCATCAGCGCTTACATGGTTTGCGAGATTGGCGCACAATACCTGCAGGGCGAGCTCTGCATCCCGATGCTGATGATAGCAGCTGAGGACGACGACAGCCAGCCGATGCGCGTGTGGGGCGACTTCTGGGTGTTCTGGTATGATCAGGCCGGCGATACGCTAAAGACCGTATCGGGCGGCAGCCACCCCGGGCTCATGACGTTGTCCGAGAAGGATGGCCGCTTCGCCGTGACAGGCTTCGAGCGCGTGGAGGACGGCTCGCGCTTCCTGCCCACCGCCCAGCGCATCTTCGGCGAGCACTTCGACGTGTTCCAGAACATGCACTCCAATGAGAATGTCCGCGAAGCCGTCCGCAAGGAGCAGCTTCAGGAGTACGTGCAACAGCACAACCTCCCCATCCGCTACTATCAGGACTACGGCTGGCCCGCCGTGGAGCTGTAACGCAGAACAGATAACCAAATCGTAACGATTATGAATATAGGAGACAAGGCGCCTGAGATTCTGGGCAAGGACGAACAGGGGCGGGACATCCGTCTGAGTGATTACAAGGGCCGTAAGTTAGTGCTCTATTTCTATCCGAAGGATAATACGAGCGGCTGTACGGCAGAGGCTTGCAGCCTGCGAGACCGCTATGATGCGCTGCAGGGCGCAGGCTACGAGGTCGTGGGCGTGAGCAAGGACTCTGCGGCCTCGCACATGAAGTTCAAGGAGAAGCATGCGCTGCCCTTCCCGCTGATTGCCGACGTCGATAAGACGCTGATGGAGGCGATGGGCGCGTGGGGCGAGAAGGTGATGTACGGCAAAAAGACGATGGGCACCATCCGCACCACCTTCGTCATCAACGAGGAGGGCATTATCGAGCAGATCTTTGCCGGCAAACAAGTGAAGACCAAAGAGCACGCCGACCAAATCCTCAATGCATAAGATGTCGCCAGAGCAGGCGCGGGCTTTCCAGGACGATGTGCTCAACATCGTCGGGCAGATACCTCGCGGAAGTGTGATGACCTATGGACTCATCGCCACATTGGCGGGATGGCCGAGTCATGCACGGCTGGTGGGGCGGACATTGCGCTATACGCCTGGCGCGGAACGTCTGCCCTGTCATCGCGTGGTCAACGCCGCAGGTCGCACAGCGCCCGGTTGGCTGGAGCACCGCACGCTATTGGAGAAGGAAGGCGTCCACTTCAAGTCCAACGGCCATGTGGACATGAACCGCCACCTGTGGGAGCCAGGCTACAAGTAGTATGTAACTTTTTTTGTTATGGTACGTCACCTTTTGCGTTCTTGAACTGTTATATAAGTGAATCGGTTCAAGAAACAAAAGTTTAACCCTATAATAAAAACAAGATTATGAATTTGAATCTCCTACCGGAAATGATCGTTAAGATCTTTTTTCTCATTGGTGTCGTTGCACTCCCCATCATCATCGTATGGCTGAATAACCGCAAGAAAATCAACGAGACGAACCAACGCACGCAAATCGTGCTGGCTGCCATCGAGAAGAACGCTGAGACGGACGTTGAGGACTTACTCAAGATGCTGTGGAATATATCAAGCAGCATCAGGAAGCCACCATCCGCCGCTATAAGATGGCTACGGTCGCAGCATTTGTCGTGGGTATCATCAGCGGTGCTATCACCATCGCTTTTGTGCTTTCGATGCCTGCAGACGTCCCCTTGTTCAGCTTTGAGGTACACAGCGACATCCTGGTGTGGTTACTGGCAAATTCTCGCTTCATCACTACAGCTGTCCTCGCCCTGTTGATGAGTCTCGGTCTCGCCAGCATCATCGCCAACGTTCAGGACATCATGTTGATGAGGGAAAAGCAAATGATCTACAATTAAGTCATTATCATCCATTAGTTTGCGTGATGTACCTCATGGTTCTTATTCTATTGTTATTGTAGGCTTTCCTTTTCTGAAGGGTTCTCATCAGAATCTGCGACAAAGGTACAGATTCTTTGTAAAAGAACAAACAAAACAGCCACAAAATCGCTCGCGCCGTCATCATTTAATGTTCGCGTGCGTGGAGCAAAAGGAAACCGCCTCGGAGCGGAGGCGGTTTTGCTATGGGGAAGGGTAGGGGGATTAGAAGCGGTAGCCGATGCCGAGCTGGAGGATGCCGCGGCCGAAGTCCTTCACGTATTGGTAGCGCATCTCAAGGTTGCAGTAGAGGTTGGGGGTGATGTCGTACTGCATACCAGCACCGGCGTTTAGGCCGAAGCGGCCTTTGTTCTCGGTAATGGTCTCTGTCTTTCCTGTGGGATTGCCTGCATCGTCGTACTTGGGCACGTCAATGCTGGCGTGCGTGTGCTGGAAGGTGGCACCGAGGATGGGGTAAATGTAGATGCCATACTTCATGTGGAAGAGGTAGTGGAGGTTGATGTTGATATCCCACACGCTGAGGTTGTCCTTCTGGATGAAGTAGTCAAAGGATACTTCCGGACGGAAGGCGTCAGTGACATAGTACTGCACCTTGGGCATAAGACCGAAGTTCACGTAGCTGTCGCCGAAGCCCATGCCGAGGTCGAGGCCGATGGCCCAGTCGCCAGCCTGTGCGCCCTCATACTCTTCTTCATAGTACTCTTGTGCGGATGCGCCGACGCTCAAGAGTGCGACGCAGAAAAGCATCATCAATTTTTTCATAGTTGCTTGTTGGATTAAGAGTTTGTATTTGTAGTTACTTCATTCTTTGCTTTACGGGTGCAAAGATAGGTAAATATTATAAAAAGCATCCTTATTCTTGCGAAATAATTACGGGAATGACCGATATTCTCATAAAAAACATCTATTTTTGTCGCGAAATAACCCCTTAAAAAGGATTTATCATGAATTTAGGACTTACTGAAATTGTAGTTATCGCACTTGTGGTGCTGTTGTTGTTTGGTGGTAAAAAGATTCCCGAGCTGATGAGTGGCCTCGGCAAAGGTGTCAAGAGCTTCAAGGACGGCATGAACGGCCTTGACGATGAGGCCAAACCGCAGGAGAAGGCTGCCGACAAGGCTGAGGCCGACAAGTGAGGATGGCAGAGGAGATGACCTTTTGGGACCATCTGGATGTGTTGCGCGCCGATATCATCCGTATTCTTGTGGCTGCTGTTGTCATGGGGATAGGTGCGTTCTGCCTGAAGGACTTCCTCTTTGATGTGGTGCTGTGGCCCCGCTCTGCGGACTTCCCCACCTACCGGCTACTGGGCGCTGAGCCTTTCCAGTTGAAGCTCATCAACACAGAGCTCACCGAGCAGTTCATGATACACATGAAGGTGGCGCTGATCGCAGGCCTCTTGGTGGCATCGCCTTATGTCATCTATGTGCTATTTTCGTTTATTTCACCGGCATTATACGAGGGTGAACGGCGCATCTCCATCCGCGTGGGCGGGGCGGCGTATGTGATGTTCATGGTGGGGCTGGTGGTGAACTATTTCCTCATCTTCCCGCTCACAGTACGCTTCCTGGGTACCTACAGCGTCAGCCCCGATGTGCAGACGATGTTGACGCTCTCCAGCTATGTAGATACATTGTTGATGCTGTCGCTGGTCTTCGGCATCGTCTTCGAGATTCCCGTGGTGGCCTGGATGCTGGCTAAGTTCGGGGTGCTGAAGGCCAGTTGGATGGCGCAGTACCGCCGTCATGCCATTGTGGCAATCCTTGTTATCGCCGCCATCATCACCCCTACGGCCGATGTGATGACGCTGCTCATCGTCTCACTTCCCATCTGGCTGCTCTATGAGGTCAGCATTTGGATTGTAAGAAAGACCCACCCCCGACCCCTCCCGTGAAGGGAGGGGAGCGCCTCCGGGAACCCTTGAACTTCTTGAACTTTTGAACCCTTGAACTCATAACCGCTAACCGCTAAACGTTAAACGATAAAAACGAATGTTACGCAGAATTAGAATAACTTTTGCCACGGTCACGTTCTTGCTCATTACGTGGCGCTTCGTGGACTTCACTGGAACGGCCCAACCCATTGCCGGTTGGTTGACAGACATCCAGTTCATGCCTGCTGTGTTGGCGCTGAATGCTTGGGTGGTGGTGGGCCTCGTTTTGCTCACCCTCATTCTCGGCCGCATCTACTGTTCTATCATCTGCCCCTTGGGCATCCTGCAGGACCTGCTTGCACGCTTGCGCCCGCGTAAAAACAAAAAGGTGGGGCGCTACAGCTATTCGCCAGAGATGCGATGGTTGCGATACCCGGTGCTGGTGCTCTTTATTGTGGCGCTGGTGGCCGGCGTGGGCTCCTTCGTGGCGCTGCTGGAACCTTATAGTGCCTTTGGCCGTATGGCTACTAACTTCTTAGAACCGCTATATGCGTGGGGCAACAACGTGCTGGCCTCCATCGCAGAGCACTATGACAGCTATGCCTTCTATCACGAAGAAGTGTGGATGCGAAGCCTGCCCACCTTCCTGATAGCTGTGGGCTCCTTGCTGATACTTGCAGTGTTGGCTTGGGTGGGTGGCCGTACGTACTGCAATACCATCTGCCCCGTGGGTACCCTGCTCAGTTTCTTCTCCCGCTTCTCCTTCCTGAAAATACGTTTCGACGAGGAGAAATGTCGCCACTGCTCAGCATGCACCAAGAGCTGCAAGGCCTCGTGCATCGACTTTGAGAACCATAAGGTTGATTACTCACGCTGTGTGGTGTGTGGAGACTGCATCGAAAGCTGCAAGTTCGGGGCGCTGAAGTATAGCAGACCCACCCCCAAAAGACCCAGCCCCGACCTTGCCCGTCCTCAGCAGAGGAGTTCTGCTTCGGTCACTCAGGACGGCTTGACATTCAGTCAACCCGTTGATTCCTTCGCTACCCGTGAGGGAGGGGAGAAGGCTGGCGCGCAGCTTTCGAGCGATAGCGAGGCTCTCCCCCTCACGGGGGAGCGGGGAGAGGGTCTGTCTCGTCGCTCTTTCCTTATTGGTGCTGCTATGGCTGGCAGTGTTGCCGCCTATGCTCAGGTGAAGACCAAGATGGATGGCGGGTTGGCGGAGATTGAGGACAAGGTGGCTCCTGAGCGCAAGACGCCGCTGACGCCTCCGGGTTCTCTGTCTGCGCGCCATTTCCAGCAGTACTGTACGGGCTGCCAGCTGTGTGTGGCACAATGTCCTAACCAGGTGCTGCGTCCCAGCACAGGGCTGCTCACGCTGATGCAACCCACGATGAGCTATGAACGCGGCTACTGCCGACCGGAGTGTACGCGCTGTATTGATGTATGTCCGACAGATGCCATTCGTCCGATTAAGGCGGAGGAGAAGTCCAGCATACAGATAGGTCATGCCGTGTGGGTGAAGAAGAATTGCGTAGTCATCACCGACGAGGTGGAGTGCGGCCACTGCGCCCGCGTATGTCCCACGGGTGCCATTCAGATGGTGCCCCTCGACGCCGAGGATGAGTGGAGCCCGCGGGTGCCTGCCGTCAACGAAGCCGTGTGTATCGGCTGCGGTGCCTGCGAGAACCTCTGTCCGGCTCGTCCCTTCTCGGCGATCTATGTGGAAGGGCATGAGGTGCATAAGGAGGTTTAAGAGCCCCCTCCCGGCCTCCCCCAGGGGGGAGGAGGTGGGTTGAGGGTTTATGGATTAGGGATTAAGGATTAAGGATTAAAGATTAAGGATGATATGATAGACAGAAATATATCTCGAAGGAATTTTATTAAGTATCTGGCTGGGGGGAGTGCGGCTGTTGTTCCTGGTGCTGCGCTGCTCAGCGGATGCAAAGGTGGGGGTGGCTTCGGTGAAGCCGATGGCTCGCAGATGACCATGCGCGTGAATCCCAATACGGGCGACACGGTCAGCCTGCTGGGTTATGGAATGATGCGTCTGCCGATGCTCCCCGATGGTTCGAAGGAAGACCCGCAGACGGGACTCTTCGACCAGGAGATGATCAACCGTCAGGTGGATTACGCGTTGGCCCACGGTGTCAACTACTTCGACACCAGCCCCGTGTATTGCCGCGGCCTCTCGGAGCGTTGCACGGGTATCGCGCTGAAGCGCCATCCGCGTGACAAGTACTTCATCGCCACGAAACTCTCCAACTTCGACAACCGCCTGTGGCCGTTGGAGGAGTCACAGAAGATGTTTGAGAACTCGCTGAAGGAGCTGCAGACCGACTATATCGACTATCTCCTGCTGCACAGCACGGGCGGTGGCGGTCGCGACCCGGAGACGGGCGAGGACCTGAGCGGCCTGGAGGTGTGCAAGCGTCGCTTCCTGAACAACGGCCTCGCAGATTGGCTCGTGGAGCAGAAGGAGAAGGGGCGCATCCGCAACCTCGGCTTCTCATGGCACGGTGACTACAGGGCTTTCAAGCTGCTGTTGCAGCTCCACGACGAGGGCCGCTACCACTGGGACTTCGTGCAGATAGAGCTGAACTACTTGGATTGGTTCTATGCCAACGAGATCAACGGTTCCAACGTGGATGCCGTCATCCTCTATGGTGAACTGAAGAAGCGGGGCATCCCGGCGGTTATCATGGAGCCGCTGTTAGGCGGCCGTCTGGCGAAGGTCAACGACAATATCGCCGCCGAGTTGAAGCAGCGCGACCCCGAGGCCAGCATCGCCTCGTGGGCGTTCCGCTTCGCAGGCACACCCGAGGGCGTCCTGACCGTCCTCAGCGGCATGACCTTTATGGAACATCTGCAGGAGAACGTGGCCACCTATTCACCCCTGCGGCCCATCAGCCACGAGGATCATGAGTTTCTCATCCATATCGCTGAGCTCATCTACGGAGAGAAGGAGGTGCCTTGCACCGCCTGTCAGTACTGTATGCCGTGTCCCTACGGCATAGACATTCCCAGCATCTTTGCCCATTACAATAAATGTATCCGCGAGGGCAACCTGCCCCAGAGCAGCGGCAGCCCTACGTACCGCAAGCAGCGTCGCGCGTTCCTCGTGGGCTACGACCGCAGTGTGCCGCGCCTGCGACAGGCCGACCATTGCATCGGCTGTGGCCAGTGCGCGCCGCATTGCCCGCAGCAGATTGAGATACCCAAGGAGCTGCAGCGCATCCACGACTATGTGGAGCAGCTGAAAAGGGATGACGGGGGTGAAGCTTAGAGCTGCACCTGTTGTGCTTCCACGTCATGCCCCAGGAAGAGGGCGGCGGAAGGCGAGAAGGTGTCGGGGTGCTCTGTAGTGAGAAAGCGGATGGTGCCGCCTTGTGTGAGGCGGGCATCCATGTCGGCATGGCGATGTAGGTAGTCCTGCAGGCTGTGTGCGACAAAATCCCCCTGAGAGATAAGCTGTACGTGCGCGGGTGTGTATGCGCGTACCTTATCTAATAATAGGGGGAAGTGTGTGCAGCCGAGGATGAGGGTGTCGATGTCGGGGTCGCGCTGGAGGAGCGTGTCGATATCGCGCTGTACGAAGTAGTCGGCACCGGGGCTTTTGAACTCATTGTTTTCCACGAGCGGTACCCACATCGGGCATGCCTGACCTGTGACGGTGATATCGGGGTACAGCTTGGCCATCTCCAGCTCATACGTGCGGCTGTTGATGGTTCCTTGTGTGGCGACGATGCCAACGTGTCTGCTGCGGGTGATGTCACCCACAGCTTCCACGGTAGGGCGTATAACGCCGAGGACACGGCGCGAGGGGTCTGGCATCTGTGGCAGGTCGTGCTGCTGAATGGTGCGCAGGGCCTTGGCAGATGCGGTGTTACAGGCCAGGATGATGAGCGGACAGCCCATGTCGAAAAGCTTTCGAACGGCCTGCAAGGTGAACTCATAGACGCGTTCGAAGCTGCGTGTGCCGTAGGGCGCACGCGCATTGTCCCCCAAGTAGAGGTAGTCATACTGGGGCATCAGCGTGCGGATCTCACGCAGGATGGTGAGACCGCCGTAGCCGCTGTCAAAGATGCCGAGGGGGGACAAGGGGGGGAGTTTAAAATTGAGAGGCCCCCTGTGGTCCCCCAAGGGGGACGGTTGAGGGTCTAAGGTTTATGGTTTATGGTTGAGGGGTTTGGGGAACCTCCGTGGGGATGCCGAGGCGGGTGAGGACGAGGTCGGTGATGTCCACGCCAGCCTGCGGGTGGATGAAGGGCACGGCGTTGTCGTCGGTGTTGAGGACGAAGAAAAGTCCGCGCTCGCCGGCCACAGCCTGGATGGCCTCTGCCAGCTTGGCGATGCAGGGTGCCTGCAACTCGGCCTCGGCTTGCTTGAGGAGGCGCTGCGATTCCTGGCGGAAGGCCACGCTCTTGTTCATGAGGTCCTGCAACTCCAGCTGGCGCTTCTGCAGGATGCTAGGCGGGAAGTCCTTCTGTCCCTGCAGGAACTCGGAGAACTTGCGCTGGAACTCCTCCTCGGAGTGCTGGGCTTCAGCATCGTACTTGGCTTTCAGCTCCTCGAAGGCGGCCTTGGCGGTGGCGTATTCAGGCATCCGCTCATAAACGCTCTTGTAGCTGATATAGCCAAACTGAGGCACACGCACCTCGGTAGTAGCAGGCTTCTGTGCGCACAGCGACAGGGATACTATCGTGGCGCACAGGAGTGAGAATATCTTCTTCATAAGTAGATGACGAATAGTAGAACGGGTTTAGATGCCCAGCGCTTTCTTCAGCTCGGGAGTGATGTCGGTGCTGAGCTTGGTGCTGATAAAGGGGATGCCCATTGAGGTGTCCATGATATAGACAAAGCCACCGGCCTCACCAATCTGCTTGACGGCATTGAGGACCTTCTCGGAGATGGCCTGCATCTTCTCGGCCTGTGCCTTCTGGTAAGCCTGCTGGTTGTCCTGTACACTCTGTTGCATGCGCTGGTAGAGATCCTCCAGCTCAGCCTGACGGCGCTGGCGTACGTTATCGAGGAGGTTGGCCTGCTCCTTCTGGAATTCTTCGCCCTTCTTCTGCAGTTCGTCCTGCATGCGCTTCAGGTCGTCCTCGTATTGCTTGGCGAGGTTTTGGAGCTCGTTCTGAGCGGTGACATATTCGGGGAGGAGGGGCACCAGCTCCGTGGAGTTAAAGTGTCCGAACTTCTGTGCTGACATGGTCAGGGGAGCGAGCAGCATCATGATGGCTGCAAAGATGATTTTTTTCATTTGTTTTCTTTTGAGGTTTTATTAGTAATTAATTTTGATAGGGCTTATAGGGCTTATAAGGCTTATAGGTCTTATGGGGCCTATTGGGCTTATGAGAATTTATTGGCCGTAGCCGAGTTTGTGAAGGACATCGTTGGAGATGTCGATCTTGGGGGATGCGAAGATGATGCCGGCGTCGGAGGCGCGGTCGAGGACGAGGCTGTAGCCCTTGAGCTCGCAGATGTCCTTCACGGCATTGTAGATCTCGTCCTGAATGGGTTGCATCAGGCTCTCGCGTTTCTTGAAGAGCTCGCCCTCGGGACCGAAGTATTTCTTCTTCAGCTCTGCGGCTTCCTTTTCCTTGGCGACGATGGCCTCCTCGCGTTGCTTCTTCTGTTCGGCACTGAGGAATACGGTCTCGCTCTGGTAGGCTTTGTACAGGTCCTCGGCCTCCTTGCTGAGGGCTTCCACCTCTGCCTGCCACTTGCGGGAGACTTGGTTGAGCTGCTCATTGGCGCGCTCGTAGGCGGGTACGTTCTTCAGGATATATTCCATATCAATGAGCACGAACTTCTGGGCAGAAACGGGCTGGCTGTAACCGATGGCTACTGCGGCCAGCATGATCATCATTAACTTTTTCATATATGCGTTGCTTGTAGTTAATTATAGTCCTTTGACGGGTAAAACCTTTGAGGGTTTAAATTAGAACTCTTGTCCGAGGATGAAGTGGAACTGGCTGCCGCCGTAGGTGCGACTGCCGAAGACCTTGTCGAAGCCATAGGCCCAGTCAACACCGAGCAGACCCACCATGGGCAGGAAGACGCGGACGCCGACACCTGCGGAGCGTTTCATGTCAAACGGGTTGAAGTCCTTGATGTCATCCCACGCGTTACCACCCTCCACGAAGGCGAGGCCATAGATGTTGGTGGAGTTACCCAGGATGAAGGGGTAGCGGATCTCGAGGGTGAAGCGGTCGTAGGCGTAGCCTGTGTAGCCGCGAGGCGTGAGGGAGCCGTTGTCGTAGCCGCGCAGACCGACAGTCTCGGTGGCGTAGCTGTAGCTGTAGCCGCTCATGCCGTCGCCGCCGACGTAGAAGGTCTCGAAGGGTGACTTCTTGTTCTTGTTGAAGCTGCCGAGAATACCGAACTCCACGCGTGTCACGAGCACCGGGCATTTGCTGCCTCCCGTGAGGGCGGTGTAGGTGCGGCTCTTGAACTTCCACTTGTGGTACTCGATGAACTTGTACTTCTTCTGGAGCTCATCCATATAGCTGGAGGCCAGCGAGTTGGTGGCCAGGTTCTCGTAATCGACACCGTCGAAGAGCGAGTAGGGCGGTGTGATGCCCAGCGAGAAGGTGAACTCCGAACCGCGACGCGGGTAGATGGGGTTGTCGGTGGAGTTACGTGACAGGTGCAGGTTCACGCTGATGTTGTTACAGCTACCGTTGCTGACGAGGAAGTACTCCCAGTTCTTCAGCGTATAGCGCGTATAGCTGAGGTCTGCCGAGAAGGTGAAATAGTCGTCGGGCCAGCTCAGGCGCTTACCCCAGCCGAGCGAGAAGCCGTAGATCTGGATGGACTTGTCCGGGTCGTAGAAGTTCTCGTAGTAGTTGCCGGTGTTGGTGCCGTAGCCGTAGAGATAATTATAATAGGAGTTGTAGTAGGCGGAATTGTAGTAGCGGTCGCTGACGTCGGTCTGCTTGGAATAGAAAGCCGAGAAGGAGAGCGAGTTGGGTCGCTTGCCGCCGAACCACGGGTCGAGGTAGTTGATGGAGTAGGACTGGTAGTAGCGGCCGTTGGTCTGTCCGCTGATGCTGAAGCTCTCGCCGTTACCCTTGGGCATCACGCCACGGCGCAGGCCGTTCTTGGCGAAGAGGTTGTGCAGGGAGAAGTTGGAGAACTTCAGGCCGATGCGGCCGATGACGCCCGTCTGGCCATAGCCCAGCGAGAACTCAATCTGGTCGTTGGACTTCGGCGACAGGTTCCAGGTGAGATCTACGGTGCCATTGTCGGGGTCCGGCTCCAGCTTGTAGTCGATGTTCTCGGGGTCGAAGTGACCCATGCTGGCGATTTCGCGGTAGGAGCGCTCCAGGGCTTCCTTGGAGAACAGGTCGCCCGGCTTGTTGCGCAGCTCGCGACGGATGACGTTCTCATAGACCTCATCGTTACCCGTGATCTTCACGTGGCTGATGTAGGCCTGCTGGTTCTCCTCGATGCGCATCTCCAGATCCACGCTGTCGCCCACGATGTTCACCTCCACGGGGTTGAGCTGATAGAAGAGGTAGCCGTTGTTATAGTAGAGGTTACCGATGGCGTCCTCGTCGATTTGGAGGCGCTTCTTGAGGTGTGTCTGGTTATAGACGTCGCCTTTCTTCATGCGCAGCTCCTGGTTGAGGAAGTCCGTGCTGTACAGGGTGTTACCCACCCATTCGATATTGCGGATGTAGTATTTCTGGCCTTCTTCCACCTCGATGGCGATATCTACGCTGCTCTCGTCGTGAGGGCGCACGCTGTCATAGACGATGCGCGCATCGCGGTAGCCGTATTCGTTGTATTTCTCAATGAGGCGCTCCTTGTCCTCCTTCCAGCGTTCCTCGATGAACTTCTTGGAGCGGAACCAGCTGGACATCTTGCCCTTCTCGTGGGTCTTCTTGAAGGCACCGTTCTTGAAGAGGTTACCCTTGATCTGCGACATCTTCAGCGCCGTGTTGCCACGCACATCGATGCTGTTCACCTTCACCTTGCCTTTCTTCTCGACATTGATGTCCAGAATGGCGTGACCGGGTGCCGAGACATCGTCATGCTGGATGATCTCGATGACGGAGTTCTTGTAGCCCTTGTCGTCGAAGTATTTCTTGGCGAGGATCTTGGTGCGGTCGATGATGTTCGGCGTGAGCTGTCCGTCGCGCACCAGTCCCAGCTTCTTCTCTAGGTCTTCGCGCTCGCTTTTCTTGACGCCGTTGTAGTTGACCTGCGAGATGCGGGGGCGCGCTGCCAGGGTGATGTGCAGGTAGGCGGAGTCGGCAACGAGGCTATCTACGCGGATGGCGACGTTGTTGAACAGACCGTTCTTCCAGTAGCGCCTGATGGCATTGGTGATTTCCTCGCCCGGCAGCATGATCTTCTGCCCTTTGGTGAGTCCGGAAAGTCCGATGAGGATATAGTCGTCGTAGCTCTTCACGCCCTCTACCGTGATGCCGCCGATCACATATTGCTGTGGCGTGCGGCTGTAGTCAATGACAGGATTGACGACGCGTTCTTCTGTCTGGGCAAAGAGCCTCACCCCCGCCCCCTCGTGGAAGGGCGAGGGAAGGATGTACCACAGTAGAATGATAGAGAGGAGTCTGTATATGAGGCCTTTATTCATTGGTTCTCGTTTATTTGTTCGCTGGTCTTGCCGAAGCGGCGCTCACGGCTCTGGTAGTCTGCGATGGCCAGATGCAACGCCTCCTGGTCGAAGTCGGGCCAGAACGTGTCGCAGAAATAGAGTTCGGTATATGCTATCTGCCACAGCAGGTAGTTGCTGACGCGCAGCTCCCCACCCGTGCGGATGAGCAGCTCGGGGTCTGGCATGAAGGTGGTCTGCAGGTGTGCGCTCACCACGTCTTCCGTGATGTCCTCGGCGGCGATGCCCTCGCGGGCAATCTCCTGCATGGCGTGTGTCAGCTCCCAACGGGCTGAGTAGCTGAGGGCCAGCACCAGGGTCATGGCGTCGTTCTTTGCCGTGCGTTCGATCATCATGTTCATCTTCTCCTGCACGTCCTCGGGGAGGCGTGTCTTGTCGCCGATGACGCGGAAGCGGACGTTGTTCTTCATGAAGATCTCGTCCTCCAGGTTCTTCAGGAGGAGCCCCATGAGTGCGCGCACCTCTTCGGCCGGGCGGTTCCAGTTCTCCGTCGAGAAGGTGTAGAGCGTCAGGTACTTGACGCCGAGGTGAACACATTCCTCGGTGATGACGCGTACCGTCTCCACGCCTTGGATATGCCCTGCCGTGCGGGGCTGCCCTTTGGCTTTGGCCCACCGCCCGTTGCCGTCCATGATGATGGCAATGTGTTTGGGAATCCTGTTCTTATCAAGTTCTACCATAATGGTGTAATATATCAGATGGTGATTAATTGTTGCACTTGCGGTATTTGGGCGCGATGTCATAGGAGAGTGTCAGCGCCATCTTGGTGTAGCAATCCTTATTCTTGAACAACCCGCTCTCGATGCCGTAGGGGTCCACGAGATGGGGAGTGGCCTCGGAGTCGTCGAGCTTGTCGCAGGTGGTGAAGTTGAACGTCCATTCAAAGCCCAGGTTCAGGCGGGGACACACCTTGAAGCGGAAGCCTGCACCCAGCGGGATGCACATGCCTGCGGCCGCCTTGGCGCCACCGCCCATGCCGATGCACATACCTACGCCGACCGTCACATACGGCGACCACCGCTTCAAGCCCTTGTAGCTGGCGCCCATGCCGTAGCCCAGGAAGTTCATCTCGAACTGTGCGCCCACGTCCAGCACGTTGCGGCTGAAGTGGATGAGCTGTGCCGGCTGGCCGCCTTCGGGCGTCTCGCTTTGCGGGTCGGTGGGAATGAAGATGCCTTCTGTGTTGCCGCTGATATGCCCGAACGACGAGAAGACCTTCACGACCATGCGGGGGTTGAGGTTGCGGCGCCAGAACAGCGTCCCCATCATTCCGGGGTGCTTCATGAAACCTCCTGCGGCATCGCCGACATAGCTGTCCAGGCCGATTCCGCCGCCAATCTCCTGCTGGTATTCCAACAGTTCGCCGCCGTCCTGAGCGTGGCAGCCCAAGGCGATGACAGTGGCAAGAAGGAGGGTGATGAGGCGTGGCATGCTTATTCTCCGTAACTGTTCAGGCGGGCGCGCCAGATGCGCGGGCCTGCGATAATCCAAATGTATTCACCTGCCACGGTGGCAGCGATGTGCTCGCCGTCGGCAGCCTGCTGGCCGCTGCCCAGCGTCAGCTCAGTGTATTCCTTCCATGTCACGCCGTTGTCGGTCGAATAGTAGGTGGAGGCAGACTTCCCGATGGCGATAATTTTGCTGCAGTAGTCCACGAGGCTGCCCTCCTTGAGGGATGACCAAGGGAGGTTGTAGTCGTTGTCGCCCGTGCGGGAGATAAGCAGCCACGGCTCATCCTCGTCTTCCTCGCGGTACCAGGTTGCGGTGGTCTCGCCGCAGCTGCCGGTGAGTATCACGCGGGCCGTGCCGTTGCTCTGGGTGTAGTAGGTAGCGGCGTGATTCGTGAAGGGGAAGAGGTTCTCGTCGTCATCCAGGTTGACGGCTGTCCACGCCTGGCCGTCCTCGGAGCTGCTCATGACACCGTTGACGGTGGCGTAGAGCAGGCTGGGGGAGGCTGCCAATAGCTGTATGGTCGTGCCGGCGTCGGTCTGTGCCACCATTTCCCATGCCACGCCGTCGGCTGAGCGGAGGAGTGCGCCGCCGCTCGTATGCATCCACAGCTTGCCTTGGGATTTCTGCAGGCTGCCCACCTCAGCGCCGTCGGCGCCCGTGCAGGGCGTGTCCGACCATGTGGGCGCTGTCGCGCTTGTGGCGGTGGTGAGGTGCAGGGCGTTGCTGCCGTCGATGCTGACGATGGCAAGGCCGCTCTTCCATGCTACCGCACGGCGCTCGCCGCGGCCTGCCAGCATGCTGGTGCCGCCATCTGCGGGCATCATCTGCTCCCACGTATAGCCGTTGGGATCGTTGCTGCGAATGCTGATGGTCACCAGATAGTCGCGGGAGCTGCCGCCGTCGGTGGCGATAGAACGGAACACCACGGGCGTGGAGAAATCCACGTTATCTCCGCTGGTGAACGCCGTCCAACCGCTCTCATCGCTGAGGGGGCGATAGTAGTAGTTACCCTCGCCGGCGATGGTCACCGGCACGATCGTGGGGTCGGTGCCTACGAGCAATTGTTTGGTGCTGTAGATGGTTCCCGCATACACGGAGGGTTCCGTCTCCTGCTGCCGGGCGATCTGGTCGATGGCCATGGGGTAGTAGGAGCCGGCATAGGTGTACGTCGTTGTCACCTCCTCACCCGACTCATTGGTGGAAGTTCTGTAGTAGGTGAGTGTCCCCAACGTGAAGGAACTGATGTAGCACAGGCTGTTGGGCTTTGTCGTGTCCTCATCATCTTTTTTGCAGGATGAGAGGGGCCACACGAGGAGCAATGCCAGCAGGGCAAAGAGTATGTTAAGCGCTTTTTTCATTGAACTGGTCATAAAAACGGCGCAAAAGTACACATTATTATAGAAGAAAGGAAATCTAAGCCGCTGAAAATGCTTTTTAGGCGACGTTATTAGGCAAAATTAACGTGGATGAGGCGCCCTTTAGGGTCTATTTGGACTTTTTGACTGTTTGCAAATGGGAAAACGGGCGCTTTCACACCGTCGCCCAGTACGATGTCCGACCGCTCGATGAACACCTCGTCCCACAGGTCGGCATCGATGAACGACTGCAGTGTCTGCGCACCACCCTCGACGAGAATGGATTGGAATCCGCTGATACTCTCTGCAAGCGCTCCGCCGCTTGAGGAGAGTATCACCTTCTCCGCATTCTTCCCCGGCCACAGCCGTGTCGTGAGGCTGGGCTGGTCCAGCTCCCAGGTGCGCCGCCCCACGAGAATCGCCTCATGTGTGGCGCGCAGGCGGTGCACCAGCATCTGCGTCCAAGGTGTCGAGAACTTCACGGCGTCGCCGTCCTTCGCGCGGCTCTCGCGGTGGCGGTCGATGAAACCGTCGGCGCTCTCCGCCCATTTCAGAGTGATATAAGGACGTTGTAACGTGTGCTGTGTCATGAACTTACGGTTCAGCCATCGGCACTCGGCTTCCAGCACCCCCACGACCACCTCAGCACCTGCCTCGCGCAGTCGTGCAATGCCGCGTCCCGCCACCTTCTCGTTGGGGTCGAGACAGCCTACTACCACACGTCGGAAGCCCTTCTCCGCCAGCAGCTCTGCGCACGGCGGTGTCTTGCCCCAATGGGAACAAGGCTCCAGACTTACGTAGATGGTGGAGTGGGGGAGCAGCGCCTCGTCCTCGGGGCGCACGGAGCGCACCGCATTCACCTCGGCGTGCGGGCCGCCGTAGCGCCGGTGCCAGCCTTCGCCGATGATACGACCCTCATGCACGATGACAGCCCCCACCATCGGGTTGGGCGCCGTCGTGAATTCCCCGTGGCGTGCCAGCTGCAGGCACCGCATCATATATTTTTCGTCGTCCGTCATCAAAAATCTTTAAACTTTAAACCTTAAACCTTAAACTTTCACTATCTTTGCGCCATGAATCATCGCGAACTCATAGCTGCATTGACACCTCTGCATGGAGCGGGCGAGGCCCGTGCCATCGTGCGGATGGTCATGGAAGAGCGCTTCGGACTCTCCCAAACCGACCTTTTGCTCGGCAAAGATACGGACTTATCTGCAAACGACCGCACAGAATTGGAAAAAATTGCAGAACGCCTCCTCGCGGGGGAACCCGTGCAGCATGTTTTGGGCTATGCCTATTTCTGTGGCCGCCGCTTCCGCGTGACCCCCGACGTCCTCATCCCCCGCCCCGAAACCGAATCCCTAACCCGCTGGGCCATAGACGAGTTGCATGCTCTGAGCCATGCGGATCAGAGCATGCAACTCATCGATCTCTGCACCGGCTCCGGCTGCATCGCCATCACCCTCGCCCTCGCCTTCCCCGATGCGCACGTCGTGGGCGTTGACATCAGCCCCGCCGCCCTCGCCATCGCCCGCGAGAATGCCGCCTCCCTAGGCGCCCATAACGTAACCTTTATAGAGTGCGACATTTTGTCCGCCCCCTCATCCCTCATCGTCCCCCTTGGGGGACCACAGGGGGCTTTTCATCCCTCATCCCTCATCCCTCAACCGTCCCCCTTGGAGGACCACAGGGGGCTTCTCATCAGCAACCCTCCCTACGTCCGTGCTTCCGAGGCCGCTGACATCCACCCCACCGTCCTTCATCATGAGCCCTCCCTGGCCCTTTTCGTCCCTGATGACGACCCTCTCCGTTTCTATCGCGCCATCGCCCGCATCGGCCAGCAGCTCCTACCTCCTGGCGCCCCCGTCTTCGTAGAGATCAACGCCGCCCTCGCCTCCGAAACCCGCCACCTCTTCACCGCCGCCGGCTACTCCGATGTCCAACTCCGCGACGACCAGTTCTCCCGCCCCCGCATGCTAAAATCGACCATTCCATCGTAAAAAAATGGAAGTTAGAATTTCTCGCGGTATTTACCTTCGTCCTCGTCCTGGAGCATGGAGAGGTAGGAACGGTAACGGCTCTCGGCAATCTCGTGGTTGTCGAGGGCTTTTAGTACGGCACAGCCGGGCTCATGGGTGTGGGTGCAGTTGCTGAAGCGGCAGTCGTGGCCAATCTGGAATATCTCGCGGAAATAATGGGAGACTTCCTCGCGCTCGAAGTCGAAGGTGCCGAAGCCGCGGATGCCGGGGGTATCGATGATGGAGCCCCCTGTGGTCCCCCAAGGGGGACGGTTGAGGGTTGAGGGTTGAGGGTTGAGGGTGCCCTCACTACCCACCATAGGTAACTCATACATCTCGGAGAAGGTGGTGGTGTGCTGGCCTTGGTCATGGGCTTCGCTGAGGGGGGCTATCTTGGCGCGAGCGTCGGGAATAAGGCGGTTGAGGAGGGTGCTTTTGCCAACACCGCTGTTGCCGCTGAAAAGGGTGGTCTTGCCTTGGAGGTAGGGGAGGAGGGGGCCGGGGCCTTCGGGAGCGCTCGGCCCAACGGGACGCTTCACACTTGAAGAACCCTCAGGAACCGTAAGGCCCTCAGGAGAACCTTCGGGAACCGTAACCCCCTCCCCGGTTTCGGCGGAGACGGGGAAGCAGGGGTAGCCGAGGTGGCGGTAGAGGGCCATGACGGCGTCGAGATAGCGGCGTTCGTCGGCGTCATAGAGATCGACCTTGTTAAAGATGAGGGCGACGGGGACGCGGTAGGCTTCCGCGGAGGCGAGGAAGCGGTCGATGAAGGTGGTGTTGGTCTCGGGGTGCGCGATGGTGACAACCAAGCAGGCCAGATCTACGTTGGCAGCGATGATGTGGCTTTGCTTGGAGAGGTTGGAGGCGCGGCGGATGATGTAGTTGCGGCGGTCGTGAATCTCGGTAATAAAAGACCCACCCCCGGCCCCTCCCGTGGAGGGAGGGGTGAATTCGACAATGTCGCCGACGGCAACGGGGTTGGTGCTGCGGATGCCACGGAGGCGGAAGTTGCCCTTGACCTTACATGCAAAAAGCTGGCCGTCGTCCGTGCGGACGTCGTACCAGCTTCCTGTATTTCTAATGACCAGCCCCGTCATTACACGGTCATGATCTCCTTCTCCTTGGCGGCGAGGAGGGTGTCAATCTGCTTGATGTACTTGTCGTGCATCTTCTGGAGGTCGGCCTCGCCGTCCTTCTGGAAGTCCTCGCTGAGACCTTCCTTGACGGCCTTCTTGAGGCCTTCGATGCCGTCGCGGCGGGCGTTGCGGACGCTCATCTTGGCGTTCTCGCCTTCCTTGCCGCACTGCTTGGCGAGCTGCTTACGGCGCTCCTCGGTGAGGGGCGGTATGCCGATGCGGATGATCTCGCCGTTGTTCTCGGGCATAATGCCGAGGTCGCTGTTGATAATGGCTTTCTCAATGACCTTGAACATGGATTTGTCCCAGGGCTTGATGGCGATGGTGCGCGCATCGGGCGTGTTGACGGCGGCACACTGGTTGATGGGCACCATGGCACCGTAGTTGTCAACGCGGATGTTGTCGAGCAGACGGATGTTGGCTTTGCCTGCGCGGATGTGTGAGAGTGCATCTTCAAGATACATCACGGCCTCTTCCATACGCTCCTCGGCGGCGGAGAGGATTTCTTTCATGTCGGGCATACTATGTTTAGTTTAATGTTTAAGGTTTAATGTTTAAGGAGGGTTTAAGGTTTAAAGAGGGTTTAAAGTTTAAAGATGAGGACAAAGATAGGGACTTTGGTTGATATAACAAGCCGTTTCGTAGAAAAAACGCAGAAAAAACATAAAAACTTCCAACTTTCAACGACCAAGTATCAACTTTTCCATATATTTGCACCGAAAATGGACGCTTTTCGTCATGGCAAGCATTGATACGAACATACAATCGTGGCTGGCGCAGCTGGATCCTATCTCGTTGGACGAGATGGGGAGTATTAAGTTGATGAACCGCACAGACACTAAGTTCGTGACGAATAAGCGTAAGCTGGCCCGCCTGCTGGAGCTGGCGCAAGGCAAATATTATGCGCAGCAGATTGACGGCGCCCGCATTGCCAACTATCGTACGGTTTATTGGGACACACCTGAGCATCGTTTCTTCCTGGAGCACCATAACAAGCGTGCGCCGAGGCAGAAGATACGCGTCCGCACGTATGTAGATAGTGACCTCACGTTCCTGGAGGTGAAGACGAAGAACAATCACGGCCGTACAAAGAAGAAACGTATCACGGTGCCCGACCACGAGCGTGCGGACATCGTGGCTGCTGGCGGCAGCGATTTCACGCGTGGTCTCACGGGCGTGACCTTCGAGGACATCGACCCTACGGTACAGAACCGTTTCCAGCGCATTACATTAGTGAACAAGGGTAAGACGGAGCGCCTGACCATTGACTTCAACGTGCAATTCCATAACTACGAGACCGCGCACGATGCGGGCACGGGCGACTTGGTCATTATCGAGCTGAAGCGCGATGGCAACGTCTATTCTCCGGTGTTGGAGATCCTGCGCCGGTTGCGTATCAAACCCTCGGGCTTCTCGAAATACTGCATCGGCAGCGTGCTCACCAACGAAGGGTTGAAGAGCAATCTCTTCAAGCCGAAGATCATCAGGATTCGCAAACTTGTGGGTGCGAAATAAGAAAGAGTCGTTTACACAAACTAACATATCATTATGACAGAAACTATTCAACAACTGAACTATGATGTGGCCCAATTAATCGGTGTCACGCTGTTCGACCCTCAGCATTTCATCTCGCTGGTTATTCGTTTTGTCATCAATCTGGTCGTCGTGAGCGTCATCGCGCGCTACTTCTATTTCCCGCGTAGCCACCGCCGCGACTACATGTTCATCTTCATCCTGATGGCGATGAGCATCTTCCTGTTGGTGAACCTGATGGAAGGCGATTCTATGAACATCGGTGCCGCGATGGGCTTGTTTGCCATCTTCGGTATCATGCGTTTCCGCACGGAGGCGGTGCCCATCCGCGAGATGACCTATCTGTTCATGCTCATCGCCCTCAGCGTGGTGAATGCCTTGGCGCATGCCGACTACCACCCGAAGGCCGACTACTGGGATGGCGTAGGTCTGGTGACCATTCTCTTCGTGAACATCGTATTCGTGTGCATGGCATGGTTCTTCGAGAGCACGAAGGTGATGAGCGAGGAGTGCTCGCGTATCATCCTGTATGACAATGTCAATCTGGTGGCTCCCGAAAAGCGCGAGGAACTGAAGGCAGACCTCGAGAAGCGCACGGGGCTGAAGATCAAACGCATCGAGATAGGTCTGCTGGACTACCTCAAGGACAGCGCCCTCATCCGCATCTTCTATGATAATCCCGAAGAGGTGGGCAACAGTATCGCCCGCTTCGGCCGAATGCCGAAAGAAATCTAAGGACTCTCCCCCGACCCCTCCCTAAACAGTGAGGGGAGTGAATAGCTTTGAGAATAAGGAGAAAACTTGAAACCTGAAACTTGAAACTTGGAACTTGAAAAGTAATATGCAAAACGTACTTCGCCTCTCCTTTGGAGCCTGCCTGTGGGTAGTCTTCTTACTCATGCCCCTCTCCTTGCACGCGCAGGATGAGGTGGATTATGTGAGCGACAATGACGGCGCTCGCACGACGGGGGCTGTGTGGTCAGAGGTGGGCTTTACGAAAGTGCTGCCCTACGACCTCAGCCTCGGCCTCGACGCAGGCTTCCGTACCGATGACTGGTTCAACGAGGCGAGCCGTGCGGACATAGGCCTGGGCCTCAGTTGGAAACCCAACAAACACTGGAAGGTCAGCGTGGGTTACACGTTCATCATGAAGCATTACCGCAGCGAGACGGAGCGCAAGACGGTGCAGGAGAACGGCGAAAAGTACAAATACTCGATTCTCGATGCTGCGGGGGCTGAGGTTTCAGAGATGGATCCGGAGCCCACGAGCCTGAATGGTTTCCCGGTCTATACGACGGATGGACAGCCTTTTGACGGCACTAACGCCTTCCTCACCGATGAAGGAGAGTATTATTGGTACAAGGGTTACAATTATAGTGAGAAGACCAAGAACTATGTGCGCGTGACGGATGCTTACTGGCGTCCAAAACATCGCCTGTCGGTGGATGCTACCTATACCACCAACCGTTTCTGGAGCGGTTTCCGCGTGAGTGTGCGTGGCCGCTACCAAGTGACGTTTGTCCCGGAGAAGGAGGTGAACCGCACCCGCACGAAGACCACGGACAAGACCACCTGGCGCTATCGCAGTCCCTACTATGATTACAACGACGACGGCGATATGTTCATTGACGGCTATGGGCAGAACCCCGAGCATTGGACGCGCGAGAACCATACGCATGACAACCCCGAGTATGAGCAGACGACCGAGGTGGAATACTCCACCAAAGCGAAGAAGAGCAAGACGCTCCACACGCTCCGCTCACGTCTGACGATAGAATACGACAGAAAAGGTTGGGATTGGACACCTTATATATATGTAGAGGCTTTCAACGACCTTGCGAGCCGCATGAATCTCGATAAAATCCGTGCTTCCATCGGCGTGGAGTATGCGGTAGCCAAGAACCATAAGCTGGGCATCGGGTACATCTTCAACCATGAGGACGACGATGACGGCAATGAGAACATCCACGCCATCAACGTTGGCTATAAATTCAAATTCTAATGATGAAACGTATCATTTTCACCTTATCTTTGTTGGTCGGTGCCTTGGCGGTACAGGCCGACGACTTCAATTATCTGACACTCACACAGAATGACGACACGGCAGTAGGTACCGTGTTGCGCAAGACACGTCGCATCACCTTTGACGGCGATGCCATCGTGGTGACGACCACCGACGGCAACGTGAAGCTGCCGCTGACGGCGCTTCGTCAGATCTCATTCACCGAAGATGCCCCTGTGGCTGTGCGCTCTGTAAGCGGCACGTGGGCGCCGCAGCGCATTGTCATCTACAGCGCCAGTGGCATGATCGTGCGTCAGATTGACAGCACCGATGCGCGCCAGGAGGTGGTGAATAGGTATCTGAACGCGCTGCCTGCGGGCATTTATATTATTAAGGAGGGCACACAAACACGTAAAATGCTGAAACGATGAAAAAGATAGTTCTTACCATAGCCTTGATGGCAGCCATCGCGAATGTCGCACAGGCCCAATGGTTGCGTGTGTGGCAGGGCGAGGAGACCACGCGTTATTCGATGTCCGAGTACCCCACCATCCCCTATGATGGTGCGGGCTCTACGCTGACCTTTGGCGAGGACAGCTACTCCACGGCAGAGATAGATTCCATCACCATCATCAATCCGGTGACCATCAGTTGGACCAACGATGGTGCCACTGTAGATATTCCCGAAGGCGTAGAGGGCGTTTCGGCCACCATCGATGGCGGCAATGTCATCATCAACAATGTCAATACCTGGAGCGAGCAGGAATTCATCCTGCAGGGTTCTTCCTCGGCGGGCTCCCTGGTGTATAGAGGTGCCTTTAAGACCAAGTTCCACCTGAATGGCGTCCACCTCACCAGCGTAGATAGCGCAGCCATCGATATCGAATGTGGCAAGCGCATTGATCTGATTCTGGAGGCTGGTACGGAAAACTCCTTTGCCGATCCATCAACGCGCGCGAACGTAACGGATGATGAGACGACCAATGGCGAGAAGGCTGCGTTCTATTGCAAGGGTCACATGGAGATCAGCGGTGATGGCTCGCTCACGATAACGGGCAACTACAAACATGCGCTGGTTACCAAGGAGTATCTGTTCCTGAAGAGAACCGTGGGAAACATCACCATCGCGAAATCAGTGGCCGACGGCATCCATTGCGGCGAGTACTTCAAGATGAACGGTGGCGCGCTGGTGCTGAAGAACATCGGTGGCGACGGCATTCAGGTGGAAACGAAGGACAAAGACAAGACTGAAGAGGAGCTGAACGGTCAGTTCATCATGAATGGTGGCAGCATCAACCTGACCATGTCGGCCCCGAGCACGAAGGGTATTCGCCTCGACGACGATGCCTATACGGAGCTCGTGGATGGAAAGATGGTAGAGCATGCGGCGACCGTCGTTCCTGAGATGTATATCAACGATGGCACGATTACGGTGAACCTGACGACCAAAGCCCTCGGTGCGAAGGCGATTGCCAGCGATGGTAACTTTACCATTGGCACCAGCGAAACATCGCCCACCATCAACATTGACCTCTATGCTGACTGGGATACCAATGAGGAGCGTGCTACGGGCTTGAAGGCGACCAAGACATTGCTGATTGCCGGAGGTAATACCGTTGTGAATGCCATCGGTGACAATTCACGTGGTGTGCGTGCCTATAAGCTTCGTGCTACCGGCGGTAGCCTTACGGTCACGAACACGGGCGAAGACAGTCAAGGCATCAAGCTGGATAATATTTATATCACCGAAGGAGGTACGGTAAAAGGTAAATTCAAGTATAAGTAACCAGCTTAACGCAACAATCTTTGACGGCCTGCGTCGATGCGCAGGAAAATGAACAGCAGTAGGGTGAAGCCCCACAGCGAGCTGCCGCCGTAGCTAAAGAACGGAAGGGGGATGCCGATGACGGGCATCAGTCCCAGCACCATGCCGATGTTGATGACGAGGTGGAACAGGAAGATGGAGAAGACACAGTAGCCATAGACGCGTCCGAAGGTATAGGGCTGGCGTTCGGCTATGTGTAGCAAGCGTAACAACAGCGCGAGGAACAGGAGCAGCACGGCGGCGGAACCCAAGAATCCCTGCTCTTCGCCCACGGTGCAGAAGATGAAGTCCGTTTCCTGCTCGGGGACGTATTTCAGCTTCGTCTGCGTGCCATTGAGGAAGCCTTTACCCTCCAGGCCGCCGGAGCCGATGGCAATCTTAGCCTGGATGACATTATAGCCTACGCCGCTGGGGTCGTCGCGCAAGCCCAGAAGGACATAGACGCGGTTCTTCTGGTGGTCGGCGAGGTGCTCCACCAGCGTGCTGGCAGAGAGATGGATGATGAAGGCGCCGATGGCGAAGAGGGCGATATAGAGGCGGCGGCGCTGCCGGATGCTCTGCACGCTGCCCGTAGCGCTACCCTCGCTGATGGCTTCGCGGATGGTGGCAGGCCGGCAGTAGATGAAATGAAGGATGCCGACAAAGCACAGGATCATGATGGTGACCAGCACGTCGCCCAATGTCAGGAGGCCGCCCAGCGCAGGTGTCTCGGAGAAGCGCAGGCCCACGACGACGATGGCCACTGCGGACAGCCCCAAGAACAGGATGAACCCCGGGAGCCCTTCGCGGTAGAGCATCAGGCACAGGCTGATATAGACGAGGGCGGAGCCCGTCTCTTTCTGCATGACAATCAGCGCCATGGGCAACAGCATCAGGAGGACGCTGATGGTCATATTCTTCCAGGAGCCCTTCAGCTTGAAACCATATGTTCCCATGAATTTTGCCAGCGCCAGTGCTGTGGCGAACTTGGCGAACTCCGCGGGCTGGAGGCTGAAGGAGCCGAACTTAATCCACGATAAGGATCCTTTGATGTCGTGAGCCAGGAAGGGCGTGGCCAACAAGAGTAACATCATGGCCGCATAGAGCACGTAGGCGAAGGTGTCGAAGATGCGGTCGTCGGTCATCAGGATGAGGGCACCCAACAGCATCGACGACCCAATCCATACCAGCTGCATGCCGGTACGGGTGTCGAAGCTGGCCAACGACAGGAAATCGCGGGGCTCGCCATACTCATAGCACGCACCGCAAATGCTCATCCATCCCATCGCCAGGAGGGCGATGTAGATGAAAATCGTGAGCCAGTCAATGCTCGCGAAGACACTTTTTCCTTTATCTGACGTAGTCGCCATAGTTGATTACTCTGTTTGCATACATCTCTGCTTTCGCCTCGCTGGCTTCGGAGAGGTGTCCATTGATATATTGTTCCATCATCAGGGCGCCGAAAGGCACACCGTAGGTGGCACCCCAGCCGCCGTTCTCGACATAGACGGCAATGGCGATCTTGGGATTCTCGCGTGGCGCAAAGCCCATGAAGACGGAGTGGTCATGACCGCGGTTCTGGGCCGTACCCGTCTTGCCGCAGGTGATGTAGTTGCTGGTGTGGGCCGCGCGACAGGTGCCGCCCTCCACGGCGCGCTGCATGCCGTTGACGATGGTCTCGTAGTGGTGTGGTGACACCTTGGTGTGGCGCTGCTGCGTGTAGATCGGGTCGAGTTCCTCGTCCTGGATCTCCTTCACGATATGTGGCGTGATGAACCAGCCGCGGTTGGCAATGGTGGCCCCGAGGTTGGCAATCTGCAGGGGCGTGAGTGTCACCTCGCCCTGTCCGATGGAGATGGAGATGACGGTGAGCCCAGTCCAGGAGCCTTTATACGCTTTGTCATAGAACTCGGCATTGGGAATCATACCTCGCTTCTCACCGGGGAGATCCACGCCTAACTTATAACCGAAGCCCATACTCACCATGTAGTCCTTCCAGGTGGTCATCGCCTCTTGCACCGTCGCGTACTTCGTGCGATTGGAGAACATATTCAGGAGGCCCCAGCAGAAATAACCGTTACAGGAGGTGGCGATGGCAGGCACGAGGGGCAGCGGGGAGCCGTGGCCGTGGCAGCCTACGGTGAGGCCTTTGTAATGGAAACCATGCGAACAGGGATAGGCCGTCTCGGGAGTGATGATGCCTTCCTCAAGGAACGTCAGCGCCTGCGATGTCTTGAAGGTGGAGCCCGGAGGGTAGGTGCCGCCGATGGCGCGATTGATGAGCGGTTTCATGGGATCCATCGACAGCTCTTTATGACGTTTCCCGCGTTGGCGACCCACCATCGTGCGAGGATCATAGGTAGGAGAGGTGACCATGCAGAGGATCTCGCCCGTGGCGGGTTCGATGGCCACAATACTGCCCAGTTTGCCTTGCATCAGCCGCTCACCTAATTTCTGGAGCTCGATGTCGATGCTGAGCGTGAGGTTCTTGCCAGGCACGGGTTGCACGTCGAAGCGGCCGTCCTGATAGCGTCCTTTGATGCGGCCGTGGACGTCGCGTAGAAGAATCTCCGAGCCCTTGATGCCGCGCAGCTGTTTCTCGTAGCTGCGCTCAATGCCCTGTGTGCCGATGTAGTCGCCCGAGCGATAGTAGTTGTCTGCCTCGATGTCCGCTGGGCCAACCTCGCCGAC
This sequence comes from uncultured Prevotellaceae bacterium, assembly GCA_947170495.1. Lineage (GTDB taxonomy): Bacteria > Bacteroidota > Bacteroidia > Bacteroidales > Bacteroidaceae > Physcousia. Next base: position 30,590 of record CAMVUB010000006.1, on the reverse strand, counting down.
ATCGCCTAAGATGTGGGCTCCGTTGGGGTAAGCATATTGTCGGATACTGCGTTTCTGGATATAGAAGCCAGGGAAGCGGAAGAGCTTTTCCTGGAAGTTGCTGAATTCGGCGACGGACAGCTGACTCATGAAGAGTTGCTGTGTGTAGCGCGAATAGCCCGGATTGCGGTTGCGGTCCTTGATCTCTGCCATTCGACGCTCGTACCAGGCGGTGTCGATGCCGAGGCTCTCGCAGAGGTCCAGCGTATCGACGCCCACTTGTTCCTGCATGACCACCATGATGTCGTAGGCTGGTTGGTTATACACGAGGAGCTTTCCGTTGCGGTCGGTGATGGCGCCGCGTGCGGGGAACTGAATGCGGCGCATGAAGGCGTTGGAGTCAGCACGAGCCTTATAGTCGTCGGAGGTGAGCTGAAGGAAGAAGAGGCGTAAGATATAGATGGCGACGATGAGCACCGCCGCAGCACCCAGTACATACTTGCGCCGAGAAAGACTATAATCGTCGTTAGTCATGATGCTTCTTGCTGAATCCCTGGAAGATGAGGCAAAGGATGAATGTCAGCAACCAACTGGACAGGAACGAGATGACCAAATCGGTGAAATGGTGGAAGCTGAAGGCCAGGACGATGAAATACACCAGTGAGAACAGGAGCGTGAGGAGGCCGGCGTAATGGACGTAAGACCAGAACCCCATCGTAGCGTAGCCGGGACGCATGTCCTCCACGGCATCTTTGGGAGCCATCATGGTGAGCAGCACAGGCTGTATGAAAGCCGTGAGTGTGAGTGCGAAGGCGCCGACACCGGGAGTGGACATGGTGATGTCAGCCAACAGGCCGCACGCGAATCCCCATAGCAGTGCTTCCCAACGCTCCGTGCCCATCGGTAGCAAGAGCACCATATAGACATAGGGTAGTGGTGTGACATAGCCGAAGAGATGGATGTGATTGAACACCAACATCTGGGCGGCCACGAGGACTACCATCCATAGGAAACGTTGTAGGAATGTGAGTAGCATTAGAGTTGGGAGAGTGAATCGGCTTTCTGTTCGAGGGCGTGGATTTCGCTTTGGAAGCGTTGTTGTACGATGCAGACATCCTGCAGGCGTGAGAAGTCGGTGCCCAAGTGTACTTGGAGCTTGTAGCTGAGGCCGTCGTCGCTGTTCTCGATTTTCGAGACCTTGCCCACAAAGATACCCGGTGGAAAGACGGAACTGAAACCGCTGGTTTCCACGATGTCACCCACTTTGAAGCGCGCGTGGCGTGGGATGTCATCGAGGATAGCGTAGAGGGGACTGCCTCCTTCCCATTTCAGATACCCGAAATATTGTGTGTCGCGCAGACGACAGCTGATGCGTGAACGGCTGTTGAGCAACGGCTGCACGATGGAGAAATGCTGCGACGTCATGTAAATGATGCCCACGGTGCCTGTGCCGCATACCACGCCCATCTCAGGCTGCACGCCGTCGGCCTCGCCGCGGTTGATGGTGATGAAGTTGTCGCGGCGCAGGACGCTGTTGGTGACGACCTTTGCGGGCAGCAGCGTCACCTCAGACAGGAGCTCTTGCTGCCGGCGTTCGGTCCATGTGGTGTCATGAGTGAGGGCGGCGAGGCGGCGCGACAGACGTTCGTTCTTTTGTTCGAGCATCAGGCTGCGTTGCATCAGCTCCCTATTGGTCTCGCCCAGATAGATATAGCGCAATACTTCTTGTTCCCAGGCATCCACGTGGGCTATCACCGTGTTGGCGGAGGTCATCCACACACTGTTGTGATAATGGTTGAACTGGAAGAGCAGCACAAGGCTGAGCCCTTCCAGCACAATCAATAACAACCAGTGGTGATACCTGGTGATGAAATCAAGTAATGCGCGCATTGACAGCGTTAAACGTTAAACGAGTAAACGTTACACGAGCACTACATGAGGAACGAGAAGTTGTGGATGTTCTTCAGTGCCACGCCTGTGCCTCGTGCTACGCTGCGCAACGGATCCTCTGCCACGTGAAAGGGGATATTGATCTTGTCGGTGAGTCGCTTGTCGAGGCCACGCAACAGGGCGCCGCCGCCGGTGAGGTAGATGCCGTTGTGTACGATGTCGGCGTACAGCTCGGGGGGTGTCTCCTCGAGGGCGCTGAGGACGGCGGTCTCAATCTTCGAGATGGTCTTCTCCAGACAGTGTGCAATCTCCTGATAGCAGACGGAAACGGCCATGGGGAGTGCCGTGATGCGGTTAGGACCGTGGACGACATAATCTTCGGGAGCGCTCTCGCCGAGGTCGGTGAGGGCTGCGCCCACGTTGATCTTGATGCGCTCTGCCATACGTTCCGATACCTTCACATTGTGCTGGCGGCTCATGTATTCCTGAATATCGGCTGTGAGGTCGTCTCCGGCGATGCGGAGGCTCTTGTCGGCCACAATACCGCCGAGGGAGATGACGGCAATCTCGGTGCTACCGCCACCGATATCGACAATCATGTTACCCTGGGGCGCCACGACATCCAGACCGATACCAATGGCTGCGGCCATAGGCTCGTAGATTAGATAGACCTCGCGGCCGCCGGCATGTTCTGCGGAGTCGCGCACGGCACGCAGCTCCACCTCGGTGCTGCCCGAAGGTACGCCGATGACCATACGTAGGGAGGGCGTGAAGAGGCGGTTGCCCATGTGTACCATCTTGATGAGGCCGCGCATCATCTGCTCGCAGGCGTTGAAGTCGGCGATGACGCCATCGCGCAGCGGACGGATCGTGCGGATATCGGGGTGTGTCTTTTCGTACATCTGCTTGGCCTTTTCGCCTACGGCAATCATCTTCTCGGAATGGCGATCAAGGGCCACCACGGAGGGCTCGTCAACAGCGATTTTGCCGTCGGCCATGATGATGGTGTTGGCCGTGCCGAGGTCCATGGCAATTTCTTTGGTGAAAGAGAAAAATCCCATTTTTTTAATGAAAAGTGAAAGAATGAAAAGTGAAAAATATAGGTACCTTAACACTTTCTAGTGAACCAGTCGTGGATGGCGGTGTCATAGTGGCTGCTGACACCGAAAGCTGCGGCTGCAAACTGGCGACGCTGTGCCAATGTGGTCTGTGCGCCTTGGGCGTTGAGGATGTCCAGCAGCGGACGGTATTGCTCCTTTGACGGGATAATCACCACGTCGTTGAAGTTCTTGGCGCCGGCACGGATGAGGCTGATGCCGCCGATGTCAATCTTCTCGATGATGTCGGCCTCGCTGGCGCCGCTGGCCACCGTCTGCTCGAAGGGGTAGAGATCCACGATGACGAGGTCAATCTCGGGAATCTCGTATTGTGCCATCTGAGCGCGGTCGCCTTCCAACTCACGGCGGCCAAGGATGCCTCCAAAGATCTTGGGGTGCAGCGTCTTCACACGGCCGCCCAGGATGCTGGGGTAGGTAGTTACTTCCTCCACCTTCTGACACTCGTAGCCGAGGCTCTCGATGAAAGATTGGGTGCCACCCGTGCTGAGGAACTTCACACCCTCCTCGTTCAGCTTCTTCAGCAGGTCCTCCAGACCGTCCTTGTGAAAGACAGATACGAGGGCTGTCTTGATGGGAAGCCCCACCCCCGACCCCTCCCCTGTTAGGGAGGGGCGAGTAGTTGCTTGTGATGTTTGGATATTTCTGTTATTCATATTTCTTTCAATTTATGTTTTTGTTGGCTTTTGCTATCTGCATCCCTCCCTAACAAACAGGGGAGGGGTTGGGGGAGGGGCCGTTATTTCAGTTCTGCTAATGTTTCTTTGATGCGGTGCATGGCCTCTACGATATTTTCATCGCTGGTGGCATAGCTCATGCGGAAGCACTCGGGACTGCCAAAGGCATCGCCGCCGACGGTGGCGACATGACCTACTTCCAGCAGGTACATAGCGAGGTCGGTGCTGTTGTTGATGACGCGGTCGCCGTCGCGCTTGCCAAAGTAGCTGCTGCACTTTGGGAAGAGGTAGAAGGCACCCTGCGGGTCGTTGACCTCGAGACCCGGAATCTCCTTGGCGAGTTTCACGATGAGGTTCTTGCGACGCTCGAATGCCTGGCGCATGTCCTCGACACACTGCTGTGAGCCCGTGTAGGCAGCCTCGGCAGCCTTCTGGCTGACGGAGCAGGGACCGCTGGTATATTGGCCTTGCAGCTTGTTGCAACCCTTCACGACCCATTCGGGGGCGGCGATGAAACCGATGCGCCAGCCCGTCATGGCGTAAGCCTTGGAGACACCGTTGATGATGACCACGCGGTCGCGGATCTCGGCGAACTGGGCGATGCTCTCGTGCTTGCCCACGTAGTTGATGTGCTCGTAGATCTCGTCGGCCAGCACGATGATATTCTCGTGGCGGGCGATGACCTCAGCCAGACCTTTCAGCTCTTCCTTGCTATACACGGAACCTGTGGGGTTCGAGGGTGAGCAGAGGATGAGGGCGCGGGTCTTGGGGGTGATGGCAGCCTCCAGCTGTGCGGGCGTGATCTTGAAGTCCTGCTCGATGGGGGCGTCGATGAAGATGGGAGTGCCTTCGGCCAACAGCACCATCTGCGGGTAGCTGACCCAGTAGGGCGCCGGGATGATGACCTCATCGCCTGCGTTGACCAGCGCCATGATGGCGTTGCACACGCTCTGCTTGGCACCGTTGGAGCAGAGAATCTGTGAGGGGGCATAGTCGAGGTTGTTCTCGTTCTTGAGCTTCGCCACGATTGCCTGTTTCAGCGAGGGGTAGCCAGGCACGGGGGAGTAGCGAGAGTAGTTCTCCTCGACAGCCTTGATGGCAGCGGCCTTGATATGGTCGGGGGTGTTAAAGTCGGGTTCGCCGACACTCATGTTAATCACATCCACGCCCTGTGCTTTCAACTCGCTGCTGCGCTGGCTCATGGCCAGTGTGGCGGAGGGGGCGAGACGATTCAAACGGTCTGATAAGGTGTTCATATTCTGGTGTTATTTCTTTTCGCGTGCAAAGGTAGTGAAAAGTTGAGAGATGAGCGTTGAGAGTGGAACCTTTTTTCTGCTTTTGGCAGATTTTTTTATTTATTAAAGTGAAGCACATGTCCCATGCGTTCCTGCTTGGTCTTCAGATAGCGCTCGTTGTAGGGATTCGGCTGCACCTCGATGGGCACATTCTCCACTATCTCCAACCCGTAGGCTTCGAGACCCACGCGTTTCACAGGGTTGTTGGTGAGCAGGCGTATCTTGTGTACGCCCAGCTTTCGCAGGATCTGTGCACCCACGCCGTAGTCGCGCTCGTCGGGGCGGAAGCCCAGGTGGATGTTTGCCTCCACGGTGTCGTCGCCCTGCTCCTGCAGTTTGTAAGCCTTCATCTTGTTGAAGAGTCCGATGCCGCGACCTTCCTGGTTCATATAGAGCAAGATGCCTTTTCCCTCGCGGTCAATCATCTGCATGGAGCGGTGCAGCTGCTCACCGCAGTCGCAGCGCTGGCTGCCGAAGATGTCGCCCGTGGCGCAGGAGCTGTGTACCCTCACGAGGATGGGTTCATCGGGTTCCCAGGTGCCTTTGATGAGTGCCACATGTTCGAGGCCGTTGGAAATCTGGCGGAAGGTGATGTCGCGGAAGTGGCCGTAGGCGGTGGGCAGATCCACTTCGGGGGCCGCCTCCACCATCTGCTCGCGCTGCAGGCGGTAGGCGATGAGGTCGCGGATGGTGATGATCTTGATATGATGCTTGGCAGCGACTTCCTGCAACTGTGGCATACGTGCCATCGTACCGTCGGGATTCAGAATCTCGATGAGGGCGGCAGCGGGCTGCAGACCGCTGAGGCGTGCCAGGTCGATGGCGGCCTCCGTGTGACCTGCACGGCGCAGCACACCGCGGTCTTGGGCGTAGAGCGGGTTGATGTGTCCCGGACGCCCGAAGTCGGCAGGCTTTGCGGTGGGGTCGGCCAGATGGCGGATGGTGGCCGCGCGGTCGGCGGCACTGACGCCTGTGGTGCAGCCTTCGAGCTTATCGACGGTCACCGTGAACGGCGTTCCCAGCATCGACGTGTTGTCCTGCACCTGATGAGGCAGCTCCAGCTCTTCAGCACGACTGATAGTGATGGGCGCGCAGAGCACGCCACGTCCTTCGCGCAGCATGAAGTTGACCTTTTCGGGGGTGATCATCTCGGCGGCGATGATGAAGTCGCCTTCGTTCTCGCGGTCTTCGTCATCGACCACAATCACGAACTTACCTTCCTTGAAGTCCTCCAAGGCGGACTCGATGGATGAGAGGGTGTTGGATAGTTTTTGCTTCATATTTTTAATTTTTCATTTTTCACTCTTTCACTTTTCACTTTCCAGTCTTTCCATGATGTACAGGCATTGCTTCTTCGTCTGCTGCAGGTCGCGCCACAGGCGCAGGCGGAAGCGCCAGATGCGGAACCACAGCACGATTCCGATGGGGAAGAGTATGCCCATCGCCATGTTCAGGCGCAGGTTGCGGAAGGGACGTGTGTGCGCATCGGGCACCAGAATGGGTACTTCGTTCAAGGCACCTATGATGCGGTTGTCGCGGCTGTTCCCCAATTCCTCGACGAGCGCTTCCAGACGGTCGCTGAGTTCGATGACCACACTGTCGGGCTCATAGCGGAAGAAGATGCGGAAATAGTTGGGCATGCGCCACAGACGGTGGCTCTGCACATAGCCTGTGCAGTCGTCGGTGAGGCTTTGAATCTCCGGTATCACCGTCTCCGGCACAACCTCATCCATAATGATCTCCTTGCGATTGATCACGCGGTGTGTGCGCAGGCCAAACAGCTTCCGGAAGAAGCGCTGGTAGGCTTCGACATTGAAGACGGCAGAGTCCTGGTTGGCTTTATAGGTCAGCCACACGGCGATGGGCGCCAACACCATCGTGCTGAGCCAGGTACCGAAGGTGACATCCCATTCTCCCGACTTCGCCAGCTTTTCACCCGTGACGTTCACCATGTAGTAGAAGATGAAGATGACGACCGAGACGACCACCGGCACGCCCAGTCCTCCCTTGCGGATGATGGCGCCCAGGGGTGCGCCGATGAAGAAGAAGATGAGGCAGGCCAGCGAGAGCGTGAACTTCTTATGGCGCTCCAGGTAGTGAATACGCAGCACGCGGTTGGTGTAGAAATTGTAGTCGAGGTACAGCTCCGTCTGCACCACACCGCTGCGGGCGTGGTCGAAAGCTGTTCGCATGGCGCGTGCGCGGTCGGCATCGGAGAGGGAGTAATAGACGGTGTCGTAATTCACCGCTTCCGCTGCCACACGTTCCACGATGCGTGCCGAGTCGGAGTGACCCTGTAGCTGTGTCCGCTGCAGGAAGGTGTAGCCATACTGCTCGTATTGCGCGTGCCCCACCGAGTCGAGATACTGCATGATGGAGTCGATGCCTCGCGACAGCGCCCGCAGGTTCTTCGTCTGTGCGTTGTCGTTGAAGAGGTCGGCATCGATGACGCTGAAGTTATTGTCAAAAGGGATGAGGTCCACCTCCTTCTTGAACGTCTCGCGCATGTAAGGGATGGTCGTGCGATCCATTGCGCTGCCCGTGTTCTGCATGTTGCGGAAGCGCTGCCCGTCGTAGAGCGTCAGCTGCAGGTGCATCTGGTCAGCTGTGGAGCGGATATGTCCGGAGTCCGCCAGCACGACCTGCGTGTCGTCGAAGCTGGTGCCCTGCGTGTAGATCATGATGCCGTAGAGCATGCCTGACTCCACGTCCTTCTTCTCAACGAATAGGTTATAGCCGGGTATCTCGTTGTAAAAGACGCCTTCGGGAATCTCCAGCTCGGGCGACTTCTGCTTCATCGAATAGAGGAGTGCTGCCAGCTGTTTGCTGGATTCGGGGGCCACGACATTCTGGAAGTAGAACGAGCCGAAGCCCAATGCAATCACCAGAATGCCTACGGGCTGCAGGATGCGTAGCAGGGGGATTCCAGCAGCCTTCATCGCCAGGAGTTCCAGCCGCTCGCCCATATTGCCGAAGCTGATAAGCGATGCCAGCAGGATGGCCAGCGGCAACGAAATGGGAATCAACGTCATAGAGGCGTAGAAGAAGAACTTTCCCAGCACGGCCATCGACAAACCCTTGCCAATCAAATCATCGACATAGCGCCACAAGAACTGCATCATGAAGATGAAGAGGCAGATGAAGAATGTGCCCATGAACAACAGGCAGAATTGCTTCAGGATGAAGATGTCGATTTTCTTAATTATTCGCATACGCGCATGAAAAGCGGCGCAAAGGTAGTGAAAAAGTGAAAAATGAAAGAATGAAAAGTAAAAAATCAGTTTGCAGTTAAACGTTTTTCACGCTTCCACTTTTCAAACAATCATCACTCAAACCTCACTTCTTTGAATGCGTAGCGGCGAAAAGTGCCCATTTCATCGTGTAAAACGAGGTGACCTGATGGCTCTACCTCCTTGATCTCTGCTCGGAAGGGTCCGTTGGCATCTACGTAGTCGTGCCAGCCGTCGCGGCGATACAGCACAGCATGGTATTCGCGTTGGATGTCATCATAGTGTCCAGTCTGCAGTTGTGCATAGCGTCGTGTAAAGCCTTCCATAACATCTTCCAGCACGAACGTGCGCTCTGTTTCGCACCCCAGCAGCAGCCGGAGCGAGCAGGGAGTGGGAATGCCTTTTTGCCCTTGGGCGAGGGTGGGGAAGCGGAAGGTTTCTTGGTTGATGTTCACGCCACAGCCGATGATGCAGCTGTCTAGGGTCGCGCCCTTGAACGCATTCTCGATGAGGATGCCGGCAATCTTGCAGTCCCCTACATAGATGTCGTTGGGCCATTTCACGGTGACGGTGCTGTCGGTGATGCGACTGGCGACGGCATCGCGGATGCTCAGCGCGATGGCCTCGCTGAGGAGGAAAAGGTGGCTGAGAGACAATGCCTGCGGATGCACCAAGATGCTGAATAGTAGGTTCTTGCTGCGCTCAGACTCCCAGCGGTTGGTCGCCTGCCCGCGTCCTGCGCTTTGGAACTCCGCCGTCACCAGCGTGATCTCCGTGGGTCGCACGGGGTGGTAGTCACGCAGAAAAGTATTGGTAGAGCTGACTTCATCCAGCTCTATCATGCGGAAATGTGGAGAATCGTCCAGGCAGAAGTGGGGCATTCGATTACAATGTTATCTTGTGGAAGTTAAAGGACTTCTCAATTTTCAATTCTCAAATTCCTTGAGGATTTCGTCGAGGGTGAAGCCACGGCTGGCAGCGAAGCGGATAAGTTTGCCGCGACGGATGTATTCGGCATGCTCGTCGTCGGTGGGGGAGGGCAGTGTGCGCGCTTTCTGCTGGAGTGTATCCTGTAGGATGCGGTGGTAGTCATCGCCGAGTTCCTCGTAGAGGTCTGCGAGCGCCTTGCTGATGTCTGCGTCAGGGAGGCCTTTCAGGCGGAGCGCCTGCTGTATCTTCATGCTTCCCCAATGGTCGAAACGCAGTTTGTCGCGTGCGAAGGCGCGGCAGTAGCGGGCGGTGTCGAGGAAGCCCTCATCGTAGAGCCTGTCCACGATGTCCTCGATGTCAGAAGCTGGCATAGCGGCCTTCCGCAGCTTCTCGCGTATCTCGCTTTCGCAATGTTCGCTCAGGCTGCAGAGGGCCGCCATGCGGCTAAAGGCTTCGTCATTAGTTAATGACTTCGCTTTTGAAGAATCTTTCAATTTTTCAATCCTTCAATTTTTCAATCTTCGCTTACTCTTCGGCGCTGAAGTCTTCCTTGCCTACGCCGCAGATGGGGCATACCCAATCCTCGGGGAGGTCTTCGAAAGCGGTGCCGGGAGCGATGCCGTTATCGGGATCGCCCAATTCGGGGTCATACACGTAACCACAAGGGTCGCAAACATACTTTTTCATAGTTGTTCAGTTGTTAAAGGATTAATATTCAATTTTAATTCTCAATCTTTCAATGTTTCAATCTTCAATTCATCATCGCCTCAGCGAGGGCTTCGAGTTGTGCGAGGTCCTCGTCTTTCATCTTGCCACGCAGGGTGACGACGGGTTCCACGATCTCCACCTGCTTCATCCCTTCGAGCATTGGGCGCATGGTCTTGGCAGCACTGGGTGCCCACGAACCGTTCTCCACGAGGCCCACGCGGCGGCGCTGGTAGGCCTTGATGTCCAGATGGTGCAGGAAGTCGTACATTGGCGGGAAGACACCGGCATCATAGCTGCTGGCCATGCAGATCATCTTACCGTAGCGGAAGGCATCCTCAATGGCCTCTCCCAGGTCATCGCGGCAGAGGTCGTTGATGGCCACCTTCGGGCAGCCCTTGGCCTTGAGAATCTCCACGAGACGCTCGGCGGCAGCAGCGGTGTTGCCGTGGATGCTGGCGTGGGCGATGAAGACGCCCTCGGTCTCCACGTCGTAGGCGCTCCAGATGGTGTAGAGGCGCACGGCCTCGGCCATCTTCTCGCCTTCGAGCACGGGACCGTGCAGGGGCAGGATCTGCTGGATGTCAAGGGCGGCGGCTTTCTTTAGGAGCGTGCTTACGGGGGTGCCGTACTTACCACAGATGTTAAAGTAGTAGCGGCGAGCCTCGCAAGCCCAATCGTCGGCATCGGCATCATAGACGCCAAATTTGCCGAATCCATCGGCAGAGAAGAGCACTTTGTCGGTAGCGTCGTAGGTCACCATCACCTCAGGCCAGTGTACCATCGGCGCCATGATGAACTGCAGGGTATGGCGGCCTAGGGAGAGGGTGTCGCCCTCCTTGACAGTGAGCACACGCTCCTCCCCCTTGGGGGAGGTCGGGAGGGGGCCATACTGGGGCATCATCTGCTTGGCCTTAGCGGAGCAGACCACCTGCAGGGTGGGGTAGAGGGCGCAGACCTCGGCGATGCCGCTGGCGTGATCGGGTTCCAGGTGCTGCACGATGAGATAGTCGGGCTGGCGGCCTGCAAGGGCCTCTGCGAGGTTGGCCTTCCAAGCTTCGAGGGTGCGGCTGTCGCTGGTGTCCATGATGGCCACCTTCTCGTCGAGGATGACATAGGAGTTATAGCACATGCCGTCGGGCGTGTGGTACTGGCTTTCAAAGAGCCGCATCTCGGGGTCATCGACGCCGATGTAGCGGATGTCTGCAGTGATGTTTTTGATCATTTAAATGGTTTACTGTTGTTATTGCGACGGCAAAGGTAAGTCTTTTTTCTGAGAGATAATTGCTTTTCGTCATGAAAATGCAGCAAAAAGACGATATTTTGTAAGTGCTCACGCGCATGTATTATAAATAATGTGTACTTTTGCACCCGTCTAAGCAAAATTGAAAAATTGAAGGGTACTCTCGTCTTTAAAATTTAAACATTAAACTTTCAACTAAGATAATGGCAGATAGTTTAAACATTCAAGAGCTGGAGCAAGTGGTGGTCCGCTTCTCTGGCGACAGCGGCGACGGAATGCAGCTCGCCGGTAACATCTTCTCCACGGTGTCGGCCACAGTGGGTAACAGTATCTCCACCTTCCCCGACTATCCCGCAGACATCCGCGCCCCGCAGGGCTCACTGACAGGTGTCTCAGGTTTCCAGGTGCACATCGGTGCCGGCAAGGTCTATACGCCGGGTGACCTGTGCGACGTGCTCGTGGCCATGAACGCCGCTGCCTTCAAGACGCAGCTGCGCTACGCCAAGCCCAACGCCACCATCATCATCGACACCGACGCCTTCGGTCCCAAGGACTTGGAGAAGGCTGAGTTCAAAACCCCCGATTACATCGCTGAGATGGGCGTTAATCCCGACCGCGTCATCGCGTGTCCTATTACGACGATGGTGAAGGATGCACTGCTGGCGGCCCCCCATTCGGCCCCCGAGGGGGCTACGGATGCTAAGTCCTCTGTCAACAATGGTAAAGAAGCCTCCTCGGGGGCTGTAGGGGGGGCCAGCATGGATTTGAAGACAGCCTTAAAGTGCCGCAACATGTTCGCTCTCGGTCTCGTCTGCTGGCTTTTCAGTCGCGACCTGGACGTGGCCTTCAGCTTCCTGCGCGAGAAGTTTGCCAAGAAGCCGGCCATTGCCGAGGCTAACATCAAGGTGATCCAGGCGGGCTACGACTACGGTCATAACACGCATTCCTCAGCCATGAACGTCTATCGCATCGAGTCGAAGACGAAGGTGCCCGGCCGCTACATGGACATCACGGGTAACAAGGCTACGGCCTACGGTTTCATCGCCGCTGCCGAGAAGGCTGGTCTGCAGCTTTATCTGGGCAGCTACCCCATCACGCCTGCCACGGACGTGCTCCACGAGCTCTCCAAGCACAAGAGCCTCGGCGTGAAGACCGTGCAGTGCGAGGATGAGATTGCCGGTTGTGCCAGCGCTGTGGGAGCCTCCTTCGCAGGCGCCCTCGCCGTCACCAGCACCTCCGGCCCCGGCATCTGTCTGAAGAGTGAGGCTATGAACCTGGCGGTCATCATGGAGCTGCCGCTGGTGGTGCTCGATGTGCAGCGCGGCGGTCCTGCCACGGGTCTGCCCACGAAGTCCGAGCAGACGGACCTCCTGCAGGTCCTCTTCGGTCGCAATGGCGAGAGCCCGATGCCCGTCATCGCAGCCCTCTCACCCACCGACTGCTTCGATGCTGCCTACGATGCCGCGAAGATGGCACTGGAGCACATGACACCCGTCGTACTGCTCACCGATGCCTTCATCGCCAACGGCAGCGGTGCCTTCAAGCTCCCGAAGCTGGAGGAGTACCCTGCTATCAACCCGCCCTATGTGCCTGAGGAGCTGAAGGGCCAGTGGACACCCTATATGCGTGCCGAGAATGGTACGCGCTACTGGGCTGTGCCGGGTCGCGAGGGCTTCACGCACATCCTCGGCGGACTGGAGAAGGACAACAAGACGGGTGCCATCAGCACGAATCCCGAGAACCACGACCTGATGACGCGTCTGCGTGCCGAGAAGATTGCCAAGATCCAAGTCCCAGACCTCGAAGTGGAGGGTGACGCCGCCGATGCCGACCTCCTCATCGTGGGCTTCGGCAGCACCTACGGGCATCTTCACGCCGCCATGGACGAATTGAGAGCCCCCCATTCGGCCCCCGAGGGGGCTACGGATGTTAAGTCCTATAAAGTGGCTCTTGCACAATTCCGTTATTTGAATCCCTTACCTGCAAATACAGCAGAGGTTTTGAAACGCTACCCGAAGGTAGTCGTTGCAGAGCAAAATATGGGACAATTGGCATCATACCTTCGTATGAGAATTGATAATTTTGCACCCGCCCAGTTCAACCAAGTCAAAGGCCAACCCTTCGTCGTCAGCGAATTGGTAGAAGCGTTCAAACAGATACTGGATGAATAATGAGCTACGACTACCAAACTGCAGACCCTGCTCTATATCACATATTGCGTGAACATGCTGCATACAATAGAAATCACCCAACAGAAGCGGAAGCCTTGCTTTGGGAATTCCTAAATGCAGACGGATTAGGGGTTACATACAAACGTCAGCATATCATTGGCGATTATATCGCGGATTTCGTATGTATAACCTCAAAATTAATCGTTGAACTTGATGGTGGATACCACCAACTTGAACAACAGCAAATAAGTGATGAGCAGCGGACAGAATGGTTAGAAAGTAGAGGCTTTAGAGTTATCAGATTCACCAACGAAGAATTATTCAACAACGTTGATAGAGTATTAGAGACGATAAAAGACAATTTATAATGAATACTATTTCCAAGACAAACGTAGCCCCCTCGGGGGCCGAAGAGGGGGCCGCTACTTGGATGGCTTCCGATTATAAGAAAGGGCAGCCGCGGTGGTGTCCGGGCTGCGGAGATCACTTCTTCCTCGCCTCCTTGCACAAGGCCCTCGCCGAGATAGGCGTGGCGCCGCACAATGTCGCCGTCATCAGTGGTATCGGTTGCAGCAGCCGTCTGCCTCACTACATGGCCACCTACGGCATGAATACCATCCACGGGCGTGCCGCCGCCATCGCCACGGGCGCTAAGGTGACGAATCCTAACCTCGACGTGTGGCAGGTCAGCGGCGACGGCGACGGCCTCGCCATTGGCGGTAACCATTTCATCCACGCCAACCGTCGTAACATCGACCTAAACATGATCCTGCTGAACAACCGCATCTACGGTCTCACGAAGGGTCAGTACTCGCCCACGAGCCCCCGTGGCTTCGTCTCGAAGTCCAGCCCCTACGGTACCGTTGAGGACCCCTTCCGTCCCGCTGAGCTATGCTTCGGTGCCCGCGGCCATTTCTTCGCCCGCGCCGTAGCCACCGACGCCCCCGGCACCATCGAGGTACTGAAGGCAGCCCGTGCGCATAAGGGCGCCAGTGTCTGCGAGATCCTGCAGAACTGCGTTATCTTCAACAACGGCACCCATGACAGCGTCTATGACAAGGAAGGCCGCAAGCGCAACGCCATCTACGTGCGCCACGGCGAGAAGCTCGTCTTCGGTGAGAACAACGAGTTCGGTCTCGTGCAGGAAGGCTTCGGCCTCAAGGTCGTGGAGATTGGCAAGGACGGCTACACGCTCGACGATGTCCTCGTGCACGACGCTCACTGCGAGGACAACACCCTGCAGCTGAAGCTCGCCCTCATGGGCGACGGCGACGGCTTCCCCATTGCCCTCGGTGTGATCCGCGACGTGGAGGCGCCCACCTACAACGATGCCGTCACGGCCCAGCTCGCCGAGGTCAGCGCCCAGAAGAAGTACCACAACTTCGCCGAGCTCCTCGAAACCAACGACATCTGGGAAGTCCGCGAGTAAGTGATGGAGGTCATCACCAGTACACAGAATCCCAAGATCAAGCACTTGTTGGCGCTCCAGGAGAAGTCCTCGGAGCGCCGCAAGAGCGGCTTGTTCGTGGTCGAAGGTCGCCGCGAGCTGCAGCACTGTGTAGAGGCGGGGTATGAGGTGGTGGCACAATATGTGAGAGAAGGAGAGGCCCCCTCTAAATCCCCCCGAGGGGGGACTTCTATCTCCGTGTCTCCTCATGTCTATAATCGCATCGCTTATCGCGGCAGCACGGAAGGTGTAGTGGCCATCGTGAAAGCAAAGCCCTGTTCTCTTGAAGACTTGTTAGCGGCTCCCCATTCTGTCCCCAAAACAACAGAAGCCCCCTCGGGGGCCGTAAGGGGGGCCCCCAATCCCCTCTTTGTCATCCTCGAGTCCGTCGAGAAGCCGGGGAACCTGGGTGCTGTGCTGCGGTCGGCCGATGCGGCTGGGGCGACGGCGGTCATTGTGTGCGACCCGCTGACGGACCTCTACAACCCCAACCTCATCCGCGCCTCCATTGGCGCCTGCTTCACCGTGCCTATGGTGGCGTGCTCGTCTGAGGAGTGCATCCGTTTCCTGAAGGACAACGGCGTGCAGATTCTCACCGCCCAGTTGCAGGACTCCGAACTCTATTACGACACCGACATGACCTGCGCCACTGCCATCGTCATGGGTACCGAGAGCACCGGTCTCACCGACCAATGGCGCCAGGCCGCCGACGCCCACATCCGCATCCCCATGCTCGGCCGTCTGGACTCCCTCAATGTCAGCGTCAGCGCCGCCATTCTCCTCTTCGAGGCGGTCCGTCAGCGAGAAATAAAGGGCTAAACGACATTTTTTTCCGTTTTTTCTTGTTCGTTTCGCACAAAAGGCCTACTTTTGTGCAATATTTGTGTACAAAGTTTAATTTTAACCATATCTATTAACCAATTAAAAAAACGACAACAATGAAAATCAAAAACCTCTTGGCAGTCGCTGCCCTCTGCCTCTTCAGCAGCCACGCATCCGCTCAGTGCAGAGATTACAATGGAATCTATTTCCAGTACAATCCCACTATCGTAGGTAACTTCGATAAGTTTTACAACCTTTCCGAAAGCAACTTTGCCAACGGTTTTACGATCGGTTACGTTAGAAGCATTCCCATCAGCTCCAAGATTCCCTTCTTCCTTGAAGTAGGTGGTAACGTGGCGTGGACTTTCAAATATGATTCAAAGCAGTCGGTCTCACTCACGTCGCACTTGCTGTCCTTTGACATCCCCGTGAACTTCGGCTACAGCTTCGGCTTGGGCAGTGACAGACTCGCCCTGAACCCCTACGTGGGTCTGAGATCGCGTATCAATGCAGTGGCTGTGGGAGTCCTTAGTAGCGGCAACCAATCCGAAACCTACAACTACTTCGATAAAAACGACGTGGGTGGCAGTGATTACACCTGGAACATCTTCCAGTTGGGTATCCAGGCCGGTGTGAAGTTCATTATCAACAAGCATTTCATTGTGGAAGCTGGCTACACGTATGATGTAATTCCCTTTGGCAAAGCAAATGCCCGCGGTGACTACATGTACCCGATGTCCATTAACTTCGGCTTCGGCTTCTGCTGGTAAACCATCAAAACACATATATTTTATGGGGCTGTGTCGCGCAAATGACATAGCCCCTTCTTCTTTATCCCCTCGCATAACGGCTCTCTTCATCTTCAAATTTCTGCGATTCCATCGAGGTTTTGCAGGATGTTACTTGTTGTATGATATGGGCTATTATCGCAGTCACGAAAGTCACAAAAGTCATGAAGGTCACGAATGTCATTAAGGTCATTAGTCATTAAGGATTTCTGAATGCGGATTTAACCCCACAATTAATATATAATAAATAAAATTTATTATATATTAATTGTGACCTCTTTTTTAGGTCCAAAACTCTTAATGACTAATGACCTTAATGACATTCGTGACTTTCATGACATTCATGACATTCATGATTTTTTTGAAAAAAGTTGCCCAAGTATTTGTGAACCGCAATGAAAATGTTGTATCTTCGCAGCATGAAAAATAACGCAGCGTGGTGCGAGGGGCGATGGAGTGCGGTGCAATCGCCTGCGCAGCGCGGTGCGTTAAAAAAGCGTTCTTTGAAATGTTAGATGTAGTCCTCGCCGTTGAGGATGTTCTGGGTGTTGCGCGGGTCGCGGTCAGCCTCGCGGTACCAGTCGGAATAGTCGATGTAGTGGGCGGCGTAGGTTTTGTTGAGGGCTTGGGCTTGCTCGGGGTCCACGCGCTTGATGAACTTGGCGGGCACGCCGCCCCACAGCTCACCGTCGGGGATCACGGTGTTGGAGAGCACGAGGGCTCCTGCGGCTACGATGGCTCCGCGGCCCACGACGGCGTGGTCGAGGACGGTGGCGCCCATGCCGATGAGGGCTCCGTCGAGGATGGTGCAGCCGTGCAGCGTTACGCTATGTCCCACGGTGACGTCCTCGCCAATCTCCACGGGTGCGGTGCCGTTGAGGGTGTGGACGCAGGAGTTGTCCTGTATGTTGGAGCGGTTGCCGATCTTGATGTAATGCACGTCGCCGCGGAGCACGGCGCACGGCCAGATGGTGACGTCGTCACCCAGCGTGACTTCACCGATGATGACGGCGCCGTCGGCCAGGTAACAGTGCCGTCCGAATTTGGGCTTCAGCCCCTTGACTACTTTTACGATTGCCATAAGACGTGAGTTTTTCGCCGGCAAAGGTAGGCATTATTGCGGAGATTCGGAAAGAATTCCTGCGAAAACTATGTGAGGGGCGCAGAGTTTAAGAGTTCAGGGCTTCGAAGAGGCGGTCGAGCGCGGCATCGGCATCGCCACGGGTGTCGTTGAGGAGTGTCACGAACTTGGAACCTATGATGGCACCGGCGGCGTTGTCCTGTGCAGCCTGCAGCGTCTGGGCGTTGCTGATGCCGAAGCCAATCATGCGTGGGTTGCGGAGCTGCATGGCGTTGATGCGACGGAAGTAGGCCTGCTTCTGTTCGTTGAAGGCCTGCTGCGTACCGGTGATGGAGGCGGAGGAAACCATGTAGATGAAGCCGTCGGTGTGGTCGTCGATGAAGCGGATGCGCTCGTCGCTGGTCTCCGGGGTGATGAGCATGATGATGCGCAGGTCGTAGCGGTCGGCGATGGGTTTGACGGTGTGTAGGTAGTCGTCGAAGGGCAGGTCGGGGATGATGGCTCCGCTGACGCCAGCCTCCACACACGACTGGCAGAAGGCTTCGATGCCGTAGTGCAGGATGGGGTTGAGGTAGCCCATCAGCACGATGGGGATGGTGACCTGGTCCTTGATGGTCTTCAGCTGTTCAAACAGCAGCTGCACGCTCATGCCGTTCTTCAGTGCCTGTGTGGCGGCGCTCTGGATGACGGGTCCATCTGCCAAGGGGTCGCTGAAGGGGATGCCTACTTCCACCATCGCGATGCCGCGACGCTGCATCGTTAGGATGACATCGGCGGTGCTGTCGAGGGTGGGGCAGCCGGCACAGAAATAGAGGGAGAGGAGTTTCTTGTCGCCACGCTGGGCGAAGAGGGTGTTGATCTTATTCATTGTAAACACGGAAAAAATTCGGAAATAATCGGAAAAACGCGGAAATGGGCTTATGGGACGAATTGGAGTTGCGCGAGAAAGCGGTGGAGGGCGGCGATGTCCTTGAGGGCGGGGGCGAGCTCGAAGCGGGAGTTGAGGTCGATACCTGCGCATCTTGGATGCTGGAAGGCGCGGATGCGTTCGGCATCGTCGGGACCTATGCCTCCGCTGAGGAGGAAGGGGGTATTGCCGGTATAGGCGGCGAGGACACTCCAGTCGAACTGCTGACCGCTGCCGCCGGGCAACGTGGCTTTCGTGTCGAAGAGGAAGAGGTCGGCAAGGCCTTCGTAAGTTGCCGTCTGAGTGAGGTCAGCAGCGGTGGCGATGGGGAAGGCTTTGATGATGTTTGATGGATGATGTCTGATAGATGATGGTGAGCGGAGGGCGCGGAGGTAGTCGGGCGACTCATGGCCGTGGAGCTGGATGTAGTCGAGGGCATAGTCGGTGGCGATGCGCTTCACCCGCTCAATGTCCTCATCCACAAGGACACCGACGCGCTTGCAGCGGGTGGGCAGGTAGGCGGGACGCTCGCTGACGTAGCGCTTGGACGACGGCCAGAAGATGAAGCCCATCATGGAATTGGGCTGCGCTGCAAGCAGCTGCTCTACCGCGCGGATGTTGTCAGCATCGCGCATACCGCAAACCTTGATGATTGGACAATTAGACAAATTTGACAAATTCACAATTTCACGATTTGACAATTTTACAATTTCAATCTTTCAATTTCCCAACGAACTCGTTCAGTGCCAGCCCTGGGTCGGGGGTCTTCATGAAGTTCTCGCCGATGAGGAAACCGCGGAAGCCGGCTTGGCGCAGGGCGCGCACGGTAGCGGGATCGCTGATGCCGCTCTCGCTGACGAGGACGGGGGCGTCGGGGCCGTTGCCGCACATGCTGCGTAGCCGCTCGGCGAGGCGGAAAGAGTTCTCCACATCGGTGACGAAGGAGCCGAGGTTGCGGTTGTTGATGCCGCAGAGGTCGGGGCCAAGAGTGGCATACTCCAGCTCTGCCTCGGAATGCATCTCAAGGAGGACTTCCAGGCCGAGGGCATGAGCTTTCTCCAGCAATGCAGAACACTGCTGCACACTCAGGCAGGCGGCGATGAGGAGCACGGCGGAGGCACCACAGAGGGCTGCCTCGTAGAGCTGGAACCCGTCGATGACGAAGTTCTTGTAGAGGATGGGGATGGTCACGCCCGACAGACGTGCCTGGCGGATGAAGTCATCGTGACCGCCGAAGTAGGCTTTGTCAGTGAGGATGCTGAGGGCGGCAGCGCCGTTCTGCTGGTAGCTGAGGGGGATGAGGTCGGCGCGCCCCTCCTCCTTGATCCAACCCTTGGAGGGCGATTTACGCTTGAACTCGGCAATGATACCGCTCTCGCTCTGCAGCAAGGCCTCGCGCAGCGAGGGCTTCTTGGCTTGCATCTTGGCCACTTCCTCACGCTTGTGGGCAATGATTTCTTGTAGGATATCCATTTCTTCAACTATTGAGTTCCACGAATTTCTTGAAGGTGCGGAGGGCGGCGCCGCTGTCGATGCTCTCGCGGGCGATGGCGATGCACTCCTCGATGTCCTTCTCTCCCTTCTCCAGCACCTGGATGCCGAAGGCGGCGTTTGCCAGCACGATGTTCTTCTGAGCCGGCAGGCAACGGTTCTCCAGCACGCTGTCGAAGATGGCGGCAGCCTCCTCCTCGGTGGCTCCACCCACGAGCTCCTCGGGTGTGGCGACGGCGAAGCCCAGGTCCTGCGGACTGAAGATGCGCTCGTAGTTATTCGTGGTCACTTTGAAGTCGCCCGTCAGCGAGATCTCGTCGTAGCCGTCGATGCTGTTCACGATGCCGTAGTCGATGCCCAGGCGCTGATAGACGCTGTTGTAGAGGCGCATCTGGTCGAGGTTGGCTACACCCAGCAGCTGGCATGTGGGCTGCGAGGGGTTGACGATGGGGCCGAGGAGGTTGAAGATGGTGGGGAACTGTAGCGCCTTGCGGATGGGGCCTACGAACTTCATGGCCTTGGCGAAGAGCTGGGCGTGGAGATAGACGATGCCCGCCTCGTTGAGGCTGCGGTTCAATTTGTCGATTTCATCGGTGAACTTGATGCCGTGGTGCTGAATGACGTTGGAGGCTCCGCTGACGCTGGTGGCCGCGTAGTTGCCGTGCTTGGCGACCTTGTAGCCGGCGCCGGAGATGACGAAGCAGGCGGTGGTGGAGATGTTGAACGTGTTCTTGCGGTCGCCGCCCGTGCCTACGACATCGATGTAGCGGTCGCAGTCGAGGATGGCGGGCACGCCCGTTTCCAGGATGCCGTCGCGGAAGCCCAGCAGTTCATCGACGGTCACGCCACGCATCTGCAAGGCTGTCAGCAGAGCGGTAATCTGCTCGTTGGGGTATTCGCTGTGGGTGATGCCTATCAGGATGGATTTCATCTCCTCACGCGTGAGCTCTTCGTGGTTGAGCAACCGGAAGAGATAGCTTTTCATTGTCTGTTCCATAGTTGAGTAGGGGTTATGGAGCTTATGGGATTAGAGATACAACCAGTTAAGAATCATTTTCTTACCGTCGGGTGTCAGCACGCTCTCGGGGTGGAACTGTATGCCGCGCACATTGAGCGTCTTGTGGCGCATGGCCATGATCTGTCCCTCGTTGCTGACGGCAGTGACCTCTAAGCAGTCGGGGAATTTCTCCTTGGAGACGACCCACGAGTGGTAGCGCCCGACGGTGATCTCGCTGCTGAGACCGCCGAACAGTGGGTCGTCGGCTACGATGTGACAGGGTGTGGCGATGCCGTGAAAGACGTCGGAGAGGTTCTCCAGCTGTGCGCCGAACACCTCGCCGATGGCTTGGTGACCGAGGCAGACGCCCAGGATGGGTTTCTTGCCGGCATAGGCGCGGATGACGTCGCAGAGCAGACCCGCCTCTGAGGGGATGCCGGGTCCAGGCGAGAGGACGATTTTGGTGTAGGGCTGCAGGTCGGCGAGCGCGAACTGGTCGTTGCGCAGCACCGTCACCTCCACACCCAATTCTTTAATCAGGTGACTCAGGTTGTACGTGAACGAGTCGTAGTTGTCTATAATTGCAATTTTCATAGTGATGCCGCTTTCTCGATGGCTCGGCGGAGTGCGCCGAGTTTGTTGTTGACTTCCTGTAATTCATATTCCACATCGCTTTTGGCCACAATACCGCCGCCAGCCTGGAACCACAACTCGCCGTTGCGCGCCACGAAGGTGCGGATGGTGATGGCCTGGTTCAGCGAGCCGTCGAGGCCGATGATGCCGATGCAGCCGCCGTAGGCCCCTCGGTTGTGTGGCTCGTAGTCGCTGATGAGCTGCATGGCGCGCACCTTGGGCGCTCCCGAGAGTGTGCCGGCGGGGAACGTGTCGATGAAGGCCTTGATGGGGTCTTTGTCGCTGTCGAGCTCGCCGCTGACGCGAGAGACGAGATGGATGACATGCGAGTAGTACTGCAGGTCCTTGTAGAAATCCACCTTCACATCGTGGCAGTTGCGCGAAAGGTCGTTGCGCGCTAAATCCACCAGCATCACGTGCTCGGCATTCTCTTTGGGGTCGTTGCGCAGGTATTCAGCCCCCTGACGATCGCTCTCCGCATCCCCCGTGCGCTTCGTCGTGCCCGCAATGGGGTCGATATAAGCTTTGAATGTGGAACCCTTGAACTCTTGAGCCTTTGAACCCTTGAACCCTTGAACCTTTGAACTCTTTACGATGCGGCAGTGCGTCTCGGGGCTGCTGCCGAAGATGCGGAAGCCGCCGAAGTCGAAATAGAAGAGGTAAGGCGAGGGGTTGATGCTGCGCAGGGCGCGATAGAGCTTGAAGTCGTCGCCCTCATAGCGCTGGCAGAAGCGGCGCGAGAGCACAATCTGAAACACATCGCCACGCAGGCAGTGCTGTATGCCGCGACGGATGTTCTCGCGGTGCTCCTCGTCGGTCAGCGTGCTCGTCACCTCGCCCACGGGGTGGAAGTCATAGGGCTGCACGTTGGCCTTGTTCATGGCTCTCAGGACATCTGCAAGCACTGAGGAATCACTGTTCTCCGCGCTCTCCGTGAGGCTCACGATGGTGAGCATGTTATTATGGTGGTCGAAGACAATCACCACCTTATATAAGATGTAGAGCACGTCGGGCGCATCGTTGCGCTCCTGCGTCTCGTCCTTCACGGCGATGTCCTCGAAGTAGCGCACCGCATTGAACGAGGTGTAGCCAAACAGCCCGCAGACGTCTGCATCGTCGCCCTCGACATGGATGTGGTCGATGAGCGTGTGGATGGCTGCCGCCACGTCGTAGTCCTTCGTGATCTCGTGGCTTTCGCTGGTTCCGTCGGGGAATTTGATGGTCGCCACGCCGTGCCCCACAGCCACGCTGGCGAGGGGATGAAGGCCGATGAACGAATGCGAGTTGTTGGCATCGTGGTAGTCGGAACTCTCCATCAGCGCACTCTGCGGATAGAGGTCGCGCAGCCGCATATAGACACCCACTGGCGTATATAAATCTGCCAGCACAGTCTTAGAAACAGTGGTATAATGGAATGTAGTCATAACCTTAAACTCTTAAACTTCTTAAACCTTAAACCTCAAGTACGTCTCAATATCCTTGTCGCCGCGTCCGCTGACGGTGAGTACGACTACATCGTCGGGCTGGAACGTGAGCTTCGAGAGGGCGGCGATGGCGTGCGCCGACTCAATGGCGGGGATGATGCCCTCAAGGCGTGTCAGCTCGTAGCCGCCGCGGATGGCTTCATCGTCGTTGATGCTCAGCACCTGCGTGCGACCCTGCTTTGCCATGTGGCAGTGCATGGGGCCTACGCCCGGGTAGTCCAGCCCTGCGGAGATGGTGAACGCCTCCTCGATCTGGCCGTCGGCGTTCTGCATCACCAGCATCTTCGCACCGTGCAGGATGCCAACGGTGCCCTTGTGGATGGTCGCTGCCGTGTGGTCGGTCTCCCAGCCGTGACCGCCAGCTTCCGCCAGCACGATCTTCACGCGCTCGTCGTCCATGTAATGGTAGATGGTGCCTGCGGCATTCGAGCCGCCACCGATGCAGGCGATGAGGTAGTCGGGGTAGTCACGCCCGATCTTCTCTGCTAGCTGCCATTTGATCTCCTCGGAGATGACGCTCTGCATCCGCGCCACTAGGTCGGGGTAGGGGTGGGGCCCCATCGTGCTGCCCACGATGTAGAAGGTGTCCTGCGGGTGGCAGCACCAATCGCGGATGGCCTCCGAGCAGGCGTCTGAGAGTGTCATGTTACCCGTGCGCACAGGGTGCACCTCGGCACCCAGCATCTTCATGCGCTCCACGTTTGTGTGCTGGCGTTCCACATCGGTGGCACCCATGAACACCTCGCACTGCATTCCCATCAGCGCGCACACCGTTGCGGTGGCCACGCCGTGCTGTCCGGCGCCTGTCTCGGCGATGATGCGTGTCTTGCCCATCTTCTTCGCCAGCAGGATCTGCCCGATGGTGTTGTTGATCTTGTGCGCTCCCGTGTGGTTCAGGTCTTCGCGTTTCAGATAGAGCTGGCAGCCGTACTGCTCGCTCATGCGGCGGGCGAAGTACAAGGGCGACGGCCGTCCCACGTAGTCCTTCAGCAGCGCGTGGTACTCCTGTTTGAACGCCGCAGACTCGATAATGGGAAGGTAGGCCTCTTGCAGGTCGTGAACGCATTTGTAGAGAATCTCGGGCACGTAGGCGCCACCGAACTCTCCATAAAAACCTTTCTCGTCAACTTGATACTTATTCATGATGTCATTATGTTGTTTGTCGTTATTTCGTTAATTTCGTTATTCCGGACTTTCGTTTAAACGTTATTACAAAAAATCAGGAGGCCAATCGCAAGAACGACTGGCCTCCCTTTATCTCCTAAGTGCTAACTATAGGTACGCGGCTATCTTCTCACGATCTTTTGAATCTTGAGTCGCGCCACCACCAGAAGTTAGCTGTCATTGTCATTGTGAGTCGCTTTTCGTGTTTTGATTTCGGCGGCGAAGGTAGGCATTTCCTTACATTCCACCAAACAAATCGCTGATTTTTCTTACTAAAAGCTCGATTTTCTTACGTAAAACTTACATTTTGTGTTCAGAAGGTCGCCGTCGCCCTCACCAGCCATTCCTTGTCTGCCTCATCGGTCAATAGTGGCAGCAGTGCCTCGCGCACGCGTGCGTGATACTCATTTAGATAGGCTATTTCGTCGGGCAGCATCATCTCGCGGATGATTGGGCGGGTGTCGATGGGACAGAGCGTGAGGGGTTCCAGACAAAGCCAAGAAGACCCACTCTGCCCTGCGGGCATCCCTCCCGTTAGGGAGGGAGAGGCTGGCGCGTTGTCGGGGGAGGGGGCGAGGGGAGGATTGTTGTGGGGGGTGATGAGCATCGTGTTCTCGATGCGCACGCCATGGCTGCCGGCGATGTAGATGCCCGGTTCGATGGTCACCGTCATCCCCGCCTGCAGCAGCGCCGGCACATAGTTCATGCGGAACTGGTGAGGCCCCTCGTGGACGCTCAGATAGCTGCCCACGCCGTGACCTGTGCCGTGGCCGTAGTTCTTGTGTTCCTGCCACATGGCATAGCGCGCCAGCACATCCAGTTGTGTGCCTGTGGTGCCTGCCGGGAATACGGCTGTGGCGAGGCGTATGTGGCCTTTCAGCACCAGCGTGTAGTCGCGCCGCTCCTCATCGGTGAGGGGGCCGAGGGGTATGGTGCGTGTGATGTCCGTGGTGCCATCGACATACTGTCCGCCGCTGTCGAGGAGCAGCAGGCCGTGGGGCTCCAGCGGGATGTCCGTCTCGGGTGTCGCCTCGTAGTGCACGATGGCGCCGTGGGCGCCGTAGCCCGCAATGGTGTCGAAGCTGATATCGCGGAACCCCTCCTGCTGCGCTCGCAGGGAGGTAAGCAGTTTATCAACTCCCATCTCGGTGATATTGAGCGGAGCGAGGCCCTCCCCCTCACGGGGGAGCGGGGAGAGGGTCTTCAGGAACCGCACCATCGCCACGCCGTCCTTGAGCATGGCGTTGCGGAAGCCCGCAATCTCCGCCTCGTTCTTGATGGCGCGCAGGGCAGAGATGGGCGACGGCTCCAGCACCGCGCAGAAGGTGTTCCCTCTCTCGGCGGCCGAGCACAGGGCGTGGCATGTCACCTCCGGATCCAGCTGTATGGCGCTTAGATGCAGGTCGGTGCCAGCGGCATCACCTGCGAGCAGGTCAGAGCATAGTGCCTCGTAGGGGCGCAGCAGTATTCCGTTGTCCGCGAGATAGCCCTTCACGTCGTCGTTCACCTTGTTCTCGTTGACATACAGGATGGCCTCAGGCCCCGGCCTGTCGTCGTTCTTCCCTAAGATGAGGAGGTAGCTGACGAAGACTGGTGTGCAGTGCACGTCGCTGCCGCGCAGGTTCAGCACCCAGGCAATCTCATCCAGCTGCGTCACCAGCAGGCAGTCGCCTTCTGTGCGCTCCATCTCGCGCCGGATATCCTTCAGCTTATCCGCCGTCGTGCGTCCTGCCAGTTCCAGCGGTTGCAGCGTGATGGGCGAGGAGGGCAGGGCAGGGCGTTCTGCCCACAGCTCATCGGCGGGCGACAGATTGGTGACGAGTTCTAACGTCTGGCAGAGCTTCTCCTCATTCACCTTGTACATCGCCTTCACGCTCGCGGCCGTGTTGGTCCAGGCATCCAGTCCCACCCGGATGTCCGCCGTGTGGTTGTGCTGAGTATCAATCCATTCCATCAGCTCCTCCGCCGTGGCCACGTTCCTCGAGCAGCGCACCACCTCGAAGGGTGTGCCCTCCATCATCTCTTCAGCTGCCAGCCAGTAGCGGCTGTCCGTCCACAGCGCCGCGTGCGTCAGCGTCACCACGGCCGTGCCTGCCGAGCCGTTGAAGCCCGTGATCCATTCGCGCGTCTTCCAGTGGTCAGGCACATACTCTCCCGCGTGCGGGTCGGTGCTGGGGAAGATGTAGGCATCCAACTGATGCTTGCGCATCCAAGCTCGCAACGTCTCCACGCGTTGTGTGATAATTTCTGCTTTTGTCATATCTTAAGATGAATTTAATGTCCTTATTTGCTCTTTCGGCTTTGCAAAAATAGGCTATTCATGGCGGCTGACAAAAGATTTTCGTCTTTTTATTCTTCTAATACAAAGAAAAAGCTTACTTTTGCCGAGCAAAAACCTAATATTTCCACTTAATAATCCCAAAAACTATGCAATTCCTAACAAACGAAAAGCTTGTGATTGTCGGTGCCGGCGGTATGATTGGCTCCAACATGGTGCAGAGTGTGCTGATGCTGGGTCTGACGCCCAACATCTGCCTGTATGACATCTATGAACCCGGCGTACATGGCGTCTATGATGAGATGTGCCACTGCGCATTCCCCGGTGCTAACCTCTCCTACACCGTCGATGCCAAGGAGGCCTTCACAGGTGCTAAGTACATCATTTCCAGTGGTGGAGCTCCCCGTAAGGAGGGCATGACCCGCGAGGACCTGCTCAAGGGCAACTGCCAGATTGCTGCAGACTTCGGCGAGAACATCAAGAAGTACTGCCCCGATGTGAAGCACGTCGTCGTCATCTTCAACCCCGCTGACGTCACTGCCCTCACAGCCCTCATCCACTCAGGCCTGAAGCCCAACCAGCTCACCTCCCTCGCTGCCCTCGACAGCACACGTCTGCAGCAGCAACTCGCACAGGAGTTCGGCGTGCAGCAGGACAAGGTCACCAACGCCTACACCTACGGTGGCCACGGCGAGCAGATGGCCGTCTTCGCCAGCAAGGCACTCATTGACGGCAAGCCCCTCAGCGAGCTGCCACTCAGCGCCGAGCGCTGGGCCGAGATCAAGCACATGACCACCCAGGGCGGCAGCAACATCATCAAGCTCCGCGGCCGCAGCTCCTTCCAGAGCCCTGCCTATCAGGCTGTGAAGATGATTGAGGGTGCCATGGGCGGCGAGCCCTTCACATGGCCCGCTGGCTGCTATGTCAACGCCTTCGGCTTCAAGAACGTCATGATGGCTATGCCCAGCGTCATCGACAAGGACGGCGTACACTTCACAGAGCCCCAGGGCACTGCTGAAGAGATGGCTGCCCTCCAGGCCTCCTACGAGCACCTGCAGAAGATGCGCGACGAGATCATCGGTCTCGGCATTATCCCGCCCGTGGCAGACTGGGGCAAGGACAACCCCAACCTCTAATCGACCATCCTGCAATCCATTCACAAGGAGCTGTGTCAGTAGTAATGACGCGGCTCCTTTTAACTCTTAAACCCCTTAAACCTCTTAAACCTTTAAACTCCCATAAGGAAATATGGTCAACAGATTTATCTTAAACGAAGTGTCGTACTTCGGACCGGGGGCTCGCAAGGAGCTGCCTGGCGTGGTGGCCCGTCTGGGCTTCAAAAAAGCATTGGTGGTGACGGACAAAGGGCTGATGCAGTTCGGTGTCGCCAAGATGGTGCTGGATGTGATGGACGAGGCTGGCATAGCCTACGAAATCTTCGACGATGTGAAGCCGAATCCCACGGTGACGAACGTGAAGAACGGCATCGCCGCCTGCAAGAAGGCGCAGGCTGACTTCATCGTGGCTATCGGCGGCGGTTCGTCGATGGATACGGCCAAGGGCATCGGCATCGTGGTCAACAACCCCGAGTTCAGCGATATCATCTCGCTGGAGGGCGTTGCGGACACGAAGAAGAAATCGCTGCCCATCATCGCATTGCCCACGACGGCAGGCACGGCGGCTGAGACGACCATCAACTATGTTATCATCGACGAGGCGCGCCAGGCGAAGATGGTGTGTGTGGATCCCAACGATATCCCCTGCGTGGCCATCGTGGATGCGGAGCTGATGTACTCGTTGCCGAAGGGCCTCACAGCCGCTACGGGTATGGACGCTATGACGCACGCCATCGAGGGCTTGATCACGAAGGCAGCGTGGGAGCTGAGCGATATGTTCGAGATCAAGGCCATCGAGATGATCTACCGCAACCTGCCCATCGCTGTGGAAGACCCCAAGAACCCTGTGGGTCGCGACGGTATGGCCGTAGCGCAGTATGTGGCTGGTATGGCATTCTCAAATGTGGGTTTGGGCGTGGACCACGGTATGGCCCACCCGTTGTCGGCGCTGTTCGACGTGCCCCACGGCGTGGCTTGCGCGATGCTGCTGCCTACAGTGATGCGCTTCAATATGCCCGCTGCGAAGGCGAAGTATGTGGATATCGCCAAGGCCTGCGGCGTATATGAGGCCGGCATGAGCGTGGATGAGGCTGCGGAAGCTGCCTGCAAGGCTATCGAGGACCTGAGTGCTCGCGTGGGTACGAACAAGACGCTGACGGAGCTGGGCATCAAGGAGAGCGATATCGAGGCACTGGCCGAGCAGGCGTTCAACGATGTCTGCACGCCCGGCAATCCCCGTCCCGTCACCAAGCAGGACATCATCGACCTCTACCACCAGATTCTGTAGTTGACTCTCCAATCCCCTTTTTCCCAGCTTTCTTATGCCTTGAAAGTGAAAAAAGAGGGGATTTTCTTTGCTATTCGGGAAAAAGGTAGTACTTTTGCGCCCGCTTATCGTCTATTCTGACCTCCCGGGCAGAACGCAGGCGAAGCATAAGAAACTATTTATTAACCCTTTAATCAACAAACAACATGATCGTAGTACCTGTTAAGGAAGGCGAGAACATCGAGAGAGCGCTGAAGAAGTTCAAGCGTAAGTTCGAGAAGACCGGCGTGGTGAAAGAGCTCCGTCGTCGTCAGCAGTTCGACAAGCCCTCTGTGCTGAAGCGTCTGGCTAAGGAACACGCTGTTTATGTGCAGCAGTTGCGCCGCGTAGAAGACTAAGAAGCGTCAAAAATGTCAAATGTTCATTAACTTTTGCTGATTTCATTTGGCAGTCTGAAGAAAAACCTCTAATTTCGCCTCGGTGAAACCGCAAAACGAGGACGAATGCTGTTGGAATCCTTCATTGATTACCTCCGCTACGAGCGCGCTGCCTCGGCACGAACCGTTCAGGAGTATCATGACGACTTGAAGGCGTTTGAGTCGTTCTACAAAGGATTGGACAGCACCCTTTCCTGGGAGACCATCGATACGGACATCGCCCGCGAGTGGGTGGTGGACATGATGGACCGGGGACATAAACCCAATTCCGTGCATCGGCGCTTGTCGGCACTGCGCTCTTTCTATAAGTACCTCTTCCGCAGAGGCTATGTGGAGCGTGACCCCGTACGGCTGCTGACATCGCCCAAGCGCGAGAAAGGGTTGCCCGCCTTCATACAGGAGAAGGACATGGACCGCCTCCTGGATCAGGAGGGTATGTTCGAGGATTCCTTCGAGGGGCGTCGCGACCATCTGATCATCGCCATGTTCTACGAGACCGGCCTCCGCGTGAGCGAGCTGGTGGGGTTGAACCTGGATGACATCAATGGCAGCACGTGCACGCTGAAGGTGACGGGAAAGGGAAACAAGCAAAGGGTGGTGCCTTTCGGCAGCGAGCTCTTACACCTTATTAATATATATGCGTGTGAGCGCGCGAAGATGCCACTGTCCGACGGACCGGCATTCTTCATCTCCCGAAAAGGCCTGCGGCTGACCGCCGCCAGTGTGCGCGCAATGGTGCGCAAGCAGCTGGCACTCGTGACGACGCAGCAGAAACGCAGTCCCCACGTGCTCCGGCACACCTTTGCCACCACGATGCTGAATCACCATGCCGACCTGCAGTCGGTGAAGGAGTTGCTGGGCCATGCCCGTCTGTCCACGACGGAGATCTACACCCACACCACCTTCGAGGAACTAAGGAAAGTGTATAACGAAGCCCATCCAAGGGGCTAAAACTAATTATTAACACCTAAAACAAACAAGGAGGTTACTATGGAAATCAAACTTCAGGCTATCCGATTCGAGCCAACCGAGAAACTGCAAGACTTCGTACAGAAGAAAGTGGGTAAGCTCGAGAAATTCAGCGACGAAATAAGAAAGGTAGAGGTGTCACTGAAAGTCGTCAAACCCGAGACGGCGATGAACAAGGAAGCATCCATCCGCGTGAACGTGGGCACGGAGCTTTACGCCGAAAAAGTTTGCGACACTTTTGAAGAAGCTATCGACAATTGTCTGGATGCACTGCTCAAACAGCTCCAGAAAAACAAGGAAAAACATCAGAATCGATAAAAAAACGCCAAAAAGTTTTTTCGGTTCGAAAATTATACCTACCTTTGCAGCCGTTTTCGAGACGTTTTGCCGTCGCGACGGCTGCAAAGGCCTCTAAAAGGCTGCGGAAGTAGCTCAGTTGATAGAGCACTAGCCTTCCAAGCTGGGGGTCGCGGGT
>CAMVUB010000005.1 GCA_947170495.1 uncultured Prevotellaceae bacterium | reverse complement strand
TGGGGCAGACTGTAAATCTGCTGGTTTTTACCTTCGGTGGTTCGAATCCATCTCCGCCCACAGCTGCGGCAATAGCTCAGTTGGTAGAGCACGACCTTGCCAAGGTCGGGGTCGCGAGTTCGAGTCTCGTTTGCCGCTCTCTCTGGTGCGTTAGTTCAGTCTGGTTAGAATACATGCCTGTCACGCATGGGGTCACGAGTTCGAGCCTCGTACGCACCGCACAACAAAAAGAAGGAGTCCTACGGGACTCCTTTTTCGTTTTATACTTGTGCCATGAGGGAGAGCATCTGGTCGCGCAGCTGGGCAGCCGTGATGAAGTCGAGCTTCTTGGCGGCCTCCTGCATCTGACGGCGCAGCTGGTCGATGCGCTTGCGCATCTGGTCGGGCGTGAGGTATTCAGCCTCGGCCTCTGCCGCTACGGGCAACGGCTGCTCCGGCTCCACATAGGCGCGACGGTCATGCAATAAGGTGGATTCATGGTTGGCTGCCACGAGGTCTGTCATCGTGCGGTCCTTACGAATCTGCGTGGGTGTGATGCCATGTTCCTCATTATAACGGAGTTGCTTCTCGCGTCGGCGGTTGGTCTCGTCGATGGTGAGCTGCATGGACTCTGTGATACTGTCGCCATACATGATGGCCTTTCCGTGAACGTTACGTGCCGCACGCCCCACGGTCTGCGTGAGCGAGCGATGGCTGCGCAGGAATCCCTCCTTGTCGGCGTCGAGGATGGCAACGAGCGACACCTCGGGCAGGTCGAGGCCTTCGCGCAACAGGTTGACACCCACGAGGACATCAAACTTACCTGCACGCAGGTCATCCATGATCTGCACACGCTCCAGCGTATCTACATCGCTGTGGATATAGCGCGCCTGCACGCCGTGGTTCATCAAGTATTCCGTCAGCTCCTCGGCCATTCGCTTGGTGAGCGTAGTGACCAATGTACGCTCATCAACTTCTATGCGTTGCTCAATTTCCTCCATGAGGTCATCCACCTGATTGGCTGTGGGGCGCACCTCGATAACGGGATCCAGGAGCCCCGTGGGGCGTATTACCTGCTCCACGATAATGCCCTCACTCTTAGCCAATTCGAAGTCCGCCGGCGTAGCTGAGACATAGATGGTTTGGGGCGTGAGTGCCTCGAACTCCTCGAACTTCAACGGTCGGTTGTCCAAGGCCGCCGGCAGGCGGAAGCCATACTCTACGAGATTGGTCTTGCGGGCACGGTCGCCGCCATACATTGCCGAGATCTGCGGCACGCTGACATGGCTCTCGTCGATGACCATGAGGAAGTCCTCGGGGAAGAAGTCCAGGAGACAATAAGGCCTCGTTCCTGGCGGGCGTCCGTCGAAATAGCGGCTGTAGTTCTCGATGCCCGAGCAGTGGCCTAGTTCGCGTATCATCTCCATGTCGTAGGTGACACGTTCGTAGAGGCGCTTGGATTCCAACTTCTTACCAATCTCATCGAAGTACTGCACACGCGCCGCGAGGTCGTCCTCAATCTGATGGATGGCCGCATTCGTCTGCTCCTTGGTCGTCATGAACAGATTGGCCGGGTAGATCTTATATTCCTGGAATTCACCGACACGCGTCATCGCGATGGCATCCACCTCTTCGATGCTGTCGATTTCATCGTCCCAGAAGGTGATGCGCAGGAGGTTGTCGGAGTAGGCCAGGAAGACATCCACGGTGTCGCCCTTGACCCGATATTCTCCTCGCGAGAGGCTGACATCGTTGCGCGTGTAAAGCGAGTCATTGAGGCGTCGCAGAAGGGCGTTGCGGTCGATGATCTGCCCCCGATGCAGCTCGATGACATTCTCGTAGAAGGCAGCAGGGTTTCCCATGCCGTAAATACATGATACAGAGCTCACAACGATAACATCTCGACGCCCAGAGAGGAGCGCCGACGTGGCCGCGAGGCGCAGTTTGTCAATCTCATCGTTGATGGCCAGATCTTTCTCTATATAGGTGTCCGTAGAAGGGATATACGCCTCGGGCTGGTAGTAGTCGTAGTAGCTGACATAATACTCCACGGCGTTATGGGGAAAGAACGCCTTCATCTCGCCGTAGAGCTGTGCGGCAAGCGTCTTGTTGTGGGAGAGGATGAGGGTGGGCTTGCCCACGTTCTGAATGACGTTGGCGATGGTGAAGGTCTTACCCGAGCCCGTCACGCCCAGCAACGTCTGCGCCGGCAGCCCGTCGAGGACGCCCTGAGTGAGCTGCGCGATGGCCTCGGGCTGGTCGCCAGTAGGCTGGTATTTCGATGTCAGTTGGTACTGTGGCATAGCGTTGCGGCGTCACCATCTGATGGGTTTGATGCCTGTGGGAATACTCTGGAAGGCAGCATAGCGCTGCGCGATGTTCTGCGTGATGGACGGAGCGTATAAGGTGAACTCATATCTGTGATAATTTTTCTTACCCATAATCCATGTTACTGGATAGAATCCAAAGTCCTCCACGATGTAATTATCAACAAACATAATATTACGGTCCATATCCTTACGTACTGTCACTGGTCTATCTGGATCCACCCTTTGTACCCACGATATCTCGGCAGGTGTGTCATCTATTTTCCAATTAATAGGATTGATAGCACAGGCCACTGGTTCCTGAATAATCGGCCATATCGATCGCTCGTCACCCACCGATGAGAAACAACATGTGACACCTACATCAGAAGCTCCTGTAGCAGGCACTATATTCGGCGATAGCAGATCCTCTTCGGTTATCTTATACCCTATTACATAAGCTGCCACTAGACGCTTCATGTGCGACGGCTGTAACTCTTTCAACATTTCCACGGTAGCCTTACCACCTTGGCTATATCCCGCGATGATGAAGGGGCGCCCGTTATTGAAATGTTCCAAGTAATAATTAAAGGCACGCTTGATATCCTGAAAGGCATAGGGGAAGCGCGAGGCCAGCGTGCTCTCGCTGGCAAAGCTCTGCAAGGTGACCTGACGATAATAGAAGCTATAGAGATTTGCCGTAATGCCAAAAACCGGCACAGCCTTATCAAAATCAGGAGAAAAGGCATTGCGCTGGTTCTCGTCATAGACATTCATGTGGCCATACGTCTTCCAGCCCGAGACATAGTCCGTGATGATCTCTGTGGGACAGGTGTAGAAGACGTCCAAATCCGTCTTGCCCAGCATCGCCTCCTGGATAAACCACATGTCGGGGTCGGAGTAATCCGGCTCCGGTGGCAGGTTGACAGCCTCCATGTCCAGCGTATCCAGCTCCAGTGTATCCGGCACATAGACACTCTCCTCCCCTATTTCGCCATCACCGTCGCCCAACGGGAGCAGCTCCTGTCCATCGTCGGAAGAACACGCCATGACGCCCAGCAGAAGGAACAACCATAACAGGCTTAAAGAGACTTTTTGCATAGCGTAATCGTTGATTTTCGGCGCGAAGTTACAAAAAAAGGCTGAACAAAATGCAATAGTTGTCACTTTTTATATAAAAAGTCGGTTCTCTTTTGGTCAAGTCAGCAGAAAACTCTACCTTTGCAGCCGTTTAAGCACTATTCATGAAGAAAGCTCTCTCTCTCCTATTCTGTACACTCATGGTGTTTGCCAGCTGCGGCGAATACCACAAGGTGACCAAGTACGGAGATCCCGAATATAAATATGAGGCTGCCAAGTCGTGCTACGCACGCGGCAAATACACCCAAGCCTACGACCTCCTCAACAGCGTTGTCATCAACTTCAAGGGGTCGGCGTATGGCGAGGAATGTCTGTATCTGATGGCGATGAGCGCATTTATGGGTCACGACTACGACCTGGCCTCGGCAGGTTTCAAGAAATACTATCAGAGCTACCCCCGTGGCACCTACGTGGAGGAAGCCCGCTACCACAGCGGCCTCGCGCTCTACGAGAGCATCCCCGACGTCCGTCTGGACCAGACCGCCACCTATCAGGCCATTGCCGAGCTGCAGAACTTCCTGGACTACTACCCCTACACCCGTCTCAAGGAGCAGACGCAGGACATGCTGCAACGCCTGCAGGACCACCTCATCGAGAAGGAGCAGCGCTCGGCACAGCTATACTACGACCTGGGTTCCTATATCGGCAACAGCACCAGCGGCGGCTCGAACTACGAGGCCTGCATCGTGACCGCGGAGAATGCGCTGCGCGACTACCCCTACGCCTCTGCTGAGCGTCGCGAGAAATTCATGATTCTCATCCTGCGCTCACGTTTCCATCTGGCCAACAAGAGCGTGGAGGAGAAACGCATCGACCGCTTCCGCCAGACCATCGACGAGTACTACGGCTTTATCAACGAGTTCCCCGAGTCCAAATACAAGAAGGAGGCCGACGGCTACTTCGCCAAGAGCCAGAAAGCCATCAAGGGACAGCCGATGGATGAGGATTAAGAGCCCCCTGTAGAGCCCCCTGTGGTCCCCCAAGGGGGACAATCGTAAAATTGTAAAATCGTAAAATTGTAAAATATAAAGATGGATTACAAGAAAACAAACGCACCCACTAACACCGTGACACAGAACATCATGGATCTCTGTGAGGACACGGAAAACATCTACGAGAGCGTGGCTATCATCGCCAAGCGCGCCAACCAGATCAGCGCCGACATGAAGACAGAGCT
Organism: uncultured Prevotellaceae bacterium; assembly: GCA_947170495.1. GTDB lineage: Bacteria > Bacteroidota > Bacteroidia > Bacteroidales > Bacteroidaceae > Physcousia. Next base: position 56,786 of record CAMVUB010000005.1, on the reverse strand, counting down.
GTCGAAGAAGCTCCAGGAGTTTGCTTCCAACAACGATAACCTCGACGAGGTCTTTGAGAACCGCGAGCAGATTGAGATTAGCCGCTACTACGAGAAGCTGCCCAAGCCCACCCTCATCGCCACACAGGAATTCCGCGAGGGTAAGATCTACTTCCGCAATCCCGCCAAGGAGGCTGACGTGGACGACCTATGATCCAGCGCATCCAGACAGTCTATCTCGCGCTGGCAGCCCTCCTCTGCATCGCCTGCCTCTGCCTGCCTGTTGCCCGCTTCACGGACGAGGCCGGCGAGGAGTGTGCCACGATGTACAACCTGTGGATCCACGTGCCCGCGCCCATCGGAGCCACCATCACAACGATGGCCTCCGACGCCCCCGTGCTGGCCACAGAGGCTGAGGGCGACCACGTCTTCACGCCGTGGGCTCTGTTTGCCCTGCTGGTGCTGACGACGACCGCCGAGATCCTGTGCATCTTCTTCTATCGCCAACGTCTGGCGCAATCACGTTTGGCACTCCTCTGCAGCATCCTCCTCCTTGGGTGGTATGTGCTCTACGGTGCTTTCGCCTTCGTGATTCCCGGCGATACCGGAACCCATTTCCAGTTGACCCCGTGGGCCGCGTTCCCCGCCATCGCCTGCATCCTCTGCTACTTGGCCTTCCGTGCCATCCTGAAAGACGAGATGCTGGTGCGATCGCTGGACCGCCTGCGCTAAACGCATCCCATCAAAAGAACATCCCATGATCAGAAGCATCCTCACCACACTCCTCAGCCTCGTGCTCCTCACCTCCAGTGCCCTCGCGCAACACCTGGTCACACAGCGCCAAGTGCGCATGGGCGTGGTGCTGCCGCTGAAGGAGAAGAGTGCCCGCGGAGCCAAGATGGTGGAGTTCTATCAGGGAGTGCTCTTGGCCGTCGATAGCCTCAAGCACACAGGCCTCTCCGTGGATGTCCAAGCCATCCATTCTGGCGCTACCGCCTCCGAGATGGACGAGCTGCTCTCATCCCACGCCCTCAACGACTGCGACCTCGTCTTCGGTCCATTGGACGCCGCCCAGCTGCCCGCACTCGCCGACTACTGCGACCTTCACGACACGCACCTCGTGGTGCCCTTCACCACGCTGGCTACACAGCTCACAGGCCACCCACGCCAATACCTCATCAACGCCCCACGCCCGCGTGTACAGGAGGAAGCCGTGTGGTACATTCAGAGCCAGTTCGCCGACTACAACATCATCCTCGTGGAGACCAACGAGTCCAACGAGGAAGGCACCGCCCTCGTGGAGCTGCTGCGCAAGAACTTCAACAAGGATGCCTACTACCTGCGCGTCCTCAACATCGAAGGCGACGACATGGCCTTCCTGCAAGCCTTCAACCCCACGCGCAAGAACCTCATCATTCCCAACTCCTCCTCCCTGAAAGCCTTCAACAAGCTCATCACCAAGCTGAAGGACTTCCAGCAGGAGCACGCCCACTACGAGATGGCCCTCTTCGGCTACCCCGCCTGGCAGACCTACACACAGCAGCTGCTCTCCGACTTCTACCAGATGAACACCTACGTCTATACCTCCTTCTACCGCAACCCCCTGTCGCGCCGCAGCGAGGCCATAGACCGCCAGTTCATGCAGTGGTTCCACACACCCATGAGCCCCACCTACCCGCGCTACGCACTCATGGGCTTCGACCTCGCCTACTACTTCCTGCGAGGCATCTACCTCTACGGGCGCGCCGACCTGGAGGAATCCCTCAACACCGTACCCGCCGACCCCTACCAGCACCCACTCCACTTTGAGAGCCCGCGCGAGGGCGACGGCTACATCAACACCTTCGTGGAACTCATCCACTACTCCCCCAACCAGACCATCGAACTCATCAACCGCAACCGCTGATGAAGCCCGCCAGCCTCCTCCTGCTCCTTGCCGTGCTGCTCTGTGCGCCACTTCGGGCGCAGGTAGGCGAACACCGCAACGACCTCACCATAGGCGTCAACGGCGGCTACCTCCTCAACCGCACCTCCTTCAACCCCACCATCAAGAAGAAGTACAAGGGCGGCGAGACCTTCGGCGTCACCGTGCGCTACACCTGCGAGAAATACTTCGCCGCCATCTGCGCCATACAAGCCGAGATCAACTACGCCAACATGGGCTGGAAGGAAGACATCGACCCCGAACTCAGCAGCGACACCTACTACCGCGATATGCGGTATATCCAGATGCCCATCTTCGCGCGCCTCAGCTGGGGTCGCGAGCGCAAAGGCTTCCTCTTCGGCTTCCTCATAGGTCCCCAGCTCGGCTACTGCTTCAGCGAGACCGAGCACTATAGCGACCCCTGGGCCGGCACGCCGCGACCCAACAACGTCACCCAGCAGTACGGAAAAACCGTTGAGCGCCGCTTCGAGTACGGCATCTCCGGAGGCCTCTCCTTTGAGATCGGCACCAAACGCGCAGGCCGCTTCATGCTCGAAGGCTACTACTTCTACGGCCTCAGCGACATCTTCAACAACAGCAAGAAAGACCCCTTCGGTCGTTCCGCCAACGGCGCCATCATCGTCAAAGCCGCCTACCTCTACGACATCATCCGCACCAAGGACATCGTCGAGAAACCCCGCAAGCGCAAGCGCAAATAACCCCACGCCCTTCCACCGAGTTCCACGCATGGAACACGCCTGAAGACCACGGTCTTCAAGCCGTAAGACCGCGGTCTTCCAATTTTTCTCACGCGTGAGAAAAATAAGAAGGACGCGTCCTTCGGGGCGATACGACGCGTCGTGATGGCCGTTACGACGCGTCGTAACAAAAACAGGGTCTTATCGCACAAAAATTTACCGAATCATCGTAAAACCCTACACCTCGCGCAAAATCCTTATAACACCCGTGAAAACCAGCCCATTATCCCGCGCATACCCCTACGCAACCTCGCGCAACCCTACACGCTACATGCTGCCAATATGCGCGACCTTGCGTGAGGTTGCGCGAGGTTGCGCAGGGTGACGCGCGCCGCAATCTACTGGCCACCAATCAATTGCATCCATTTTGCGCGAGGTGTGAGGTTTTAAGCCATTTCGGTAAAAAATGTAGCACTCGGGCATCGCCGCCCGAGGTCGCGGCAGTCACCGCATCTACGTGCTTGCGTAACCCTCATAGAGTTTTTTGCAAAACCTTTTCTGAAACAACAGCAGGCTGCATCGAGGGATGCAGCCTGCTGGATTCTATATACCTAAGATGATGATGCTCTACCTATTTGTTATCGTTGAACATCTGCACTTCCGCGTCAAAACGATCAACAATGGCTTCAAGATACGGATGCTGACGTGGCACAATGATAGCGATGAAATTTTCCATACCTTCATCGACAACCACTGCTGTTTTTATGAAGAAGAGTTTGCTCGGCTCTGCACTTGTGAACCAACGTAAAAAAAGACGGTTTCGTTGCGCCTGCTGATCGTTGGCGTTGTCACACATATAGAGCATGATGTCCGGATTGGCACGGAAGAACTCAACGATGATGCGTATCACGGTCTCACGAACCTTCGGGTCGTTGGGAGATGCCTTGTGACTAAGGTTGGTTAGATCGAACCAATAGGCAGGGATAGGAGAGAATGTCTGTTCCTCCTTGAAATCAACTGAGTACACAATGTCGTGGTCAGTTTTGAATGTGTATTCATCCCCGTCCTGTTTGACAGGATAGGGACAATCAAGAAAGAGCCGTTGGGTGTCCAGTGGGTTCATACAGCTTCTACTTTATAGAAAGGGTCGGCTTTGGCAAGCCTTATTTCCTCTTCCATTTTAGCCAGTTTAATTTCCATCTTGGCACGCCATTCTTTCTTGTACTGGCGGTAAGCTCTTACAGAATCCCTGAAAGAACCTATCGGGTGGTCAAAAACCATTGTCTTCTTCTCCATAATATATTTTTTGTTTTCGTTTGCAAAAGTAGTGATTAATCCGATTCGGGCAAAAGAAATAGCACAGAAAATCGCGAAAAGGTTATATTTATGCGATGCAATGCCAGCTTGCGTAACCCTCATAAGGTTTCTCGCAAAACTTTTTCTGAAACAACAGCAGGCTGCATCTGGTGATGCAGCCTGCTGGATGAAAATTCGTGCGATGTGCGGACTATGTTTGTTAAGAAATATTTGATTTCTCAGATGTCGATTGAAGCCTTGACGTAGGCAGGCTGGTCGGTCTGCTCGTTGTGGACATCATCAATGCCTGTTTTGGGCTTGTCGTCGGGGGCGTCATCGCCACCACCAGGGTTATCGTCACCGCCACCGCTCGGATTGACGGGTGATGGAGAGGGTTGCTCTTGTTGTTGACTTGGTTGATTGTCGTCTGATTTATCACACGCGGTCAAAGTGAAAGCGGCTACCATAAAGGCGATGATAATATTTAGATAATTGGATTTCATATTGCTATCGTTGAATGAGTTGTTCTTATTTCTTCTTACACAAATGACCATGAATGCTTTCATGAACTTCTCATGAATTATTTGGCAAATGCAACCTTCTTGCCATTACGAATGTAGATACCGCGACGATTGGGATGTGTGATGCGGCGACCTTGTAGGTCGTAATAGATGGCATTGTCGGTCTCTGCCCCGGATGTTTCCTCTTCAAGGTCGGCAATAGCTGTGGCTTCGCCCTCGATGTTGAAGGCTCGAATCTTATGGGCTTGTTCTTTGGGGATTGCAAGCCAGGCCTTATGACCCTTTATCATGAAGGAGCCACCGTTTGCCGCCCCCCAATACCAACCGAATACATTTGCCAAGTCAGTACCAGCAGCCCCATAAGCTAACTTGTAGAAGTAGCAGTTGCCATCAGCTGTTGTCATTGTGGCCTCATCACAACCACAGAGCAGGTTCTCACCTGTGTAGGTCGATACAGAACCTTCGCTTCGCGTGAGCATGAAAGTTCCGCCTTGCTCGTTCTTGTTTTCAATTATAACGGCTACACCTTTAGGCACATAGCCCATCCCTTGAGCGTCCTTGATTTCTGTATATGTCAGTTTACCATCATTAGCTGCGCTAACCACACATGCTGTTAGGTTCGCTGGCAACATATATGCCGCCTGCGAGTCATAGAACGTGGCATAACCTGCCGCAGACAACAGAACTTCACGTTCTGAAATATCCTCAATGGGTACAATCTCCTTAAATCCACTCCATGGCATTCGGTTTTTGTAGTTCTGTAAGGACTCGGCAGGAACATGCAGGGTTGCATAATCGATATAGGAATCCTCGAAAATATCGTTGTCTGCAGTCGGGTAGCGAACAGCGTAGCAATAGACATCTTCCAGTTTCTTCCAATTGGCAAAAGCCATGCTACCAATATCCTCAACATTTTTACCCATATTGATTTGTGTTGCTGATGTACACCCTTCAAAAGCAGAAGCAGAAACAGTTCTTACATTGTTACCCAAAGTAAGGACCCTTAATGTTTCTTTACAGTTGTCAAACCAATTCATAACATTCTTACAATCTATTCGTAACATTGCTATATTCGCGCCCTTAAACACATTAGTGCCAATATGGTTGATGCTAGAAGGAATGTTAATAGAAGTCAGGTTCGTGCAATAATTGAACGCATTATTTTCTATTTTATTTACTCCTTCTGGTATGTTAATGGAAGTTAGACTACTGCACCCCCAAAAAGCACCTGTATTGATGCTTGTCAAACTAGAAGGAAGAATGATAGATGTTAAATCGCTGCATCCTGAGAAAGCATAATTGCCAATGCTAGTGACATTCTCTGGAATGAGGATGGATTTCAGTCCGCTACAACCAGAGAATGCCGAGTTGCCAATGCTTACTACGCTATTGGGTATGTTGATGGATGTCAGTCCACTACAACTATAGAAAGTAGAGTTTCCGATACTTGTCACGCTATTGGGTATGTTGATGGATTCCATACCGCTACAACCAGAGAATGCCGAGTTGCCAATGCTTACCACGCTATTGGGTATGTTGATGGATGTCAGTCCGCTACAACTAGAGAAAGTAGAGTTTCCGATACTTGTCACGCTATTGGGTATGTTGATGGATTCCATACCGCTACAGCCGGAGAACGCAGAGTTTCCGATACTTGTCACGCTGTTAGGTATGTTAACAGATCTGAGAGCATTACAACCTTTGAATACAGCATCCCCAATGCTCGCAACGCCCTCAGGAATAACTAATGTTATAATTTCGGTCTCGTTGTCAGAGTAGAGATGGTGACTTATATCTAAAGGATTTGATTCATTATAGATGTCAAGCGGAAACGATAATTTGCACCATGCTGCTATATCGTGAATAATGACTTTCTGAAGGCTTTTGCAACCCGAAAACGCCTGAGAACCAATTGATGTCACACTATTGGGAATCGTTATTGAGGTCAATCCGCTGCAACCATAAAAGGCAGAATTGTTTATACTATTAACGCCTTCGCCTAAAATTACCGTCTTAATAGATGTCAAACCTGAGAACCAAGAGCCGACTGTTGGACAATTAACAGTCACAGACGACAAACTGTTGCAACCCGAGAATGCCTGATAACCAACTGAAGTCACGCTGTTGGGAATAGTGATAGAGGTCAATCCGCTGCAACCATAAAAGGCATAGCTATTTATACTGTTAACACTTTCGCCTAAAAATACCGTTTTAATAGATGTCAAACCTGAGAACCAAGAGCCGACTGTTGGACAATGAATAGTCACAGACGATAGACTGTTGCAACCAGAGAACGCCTCATAACCGATAGAGGAAACGCTGTTGGGAATATTGATGGAGGTTAAGCCACTGCAACCATAGAAGGCAGAGCTATTTATACTATTAACACCTTCGCCTAAAATTATTGTTTTAATAGATGTCAAACCTGAGAACCAAGAGCCTACTGTTGGACAATCAACAGTTACAGATGACAAGCTGTTGCAACCTAAAAACGCATTACTACCGACGTTAACAACTCGTGTCGGGATGGTGAGAGATGTCAAACCTGTGCAATTAGAGAAAGCATTATTTCCGATACTGGTGACACTGTTGGGAATACTGACAGAGGTCAGGTTCCCACAATCTTCAAATACCGATCGACCAAGACTCGTAATTCTCTCTGGAATGTTTATTGAGGTCAGACTTTTGCAACCAGAAAATGTAAAATCACCAAGCCATGTAACACTATTGGGAATCCAAATAGAAGTTAAGCTCGCGCATCCGGAGAAAGCAGAACTTCCAATTTGGGTAACACTGTTAGGAATATTGATGGAAGTCAGACCGCTGCAACCATAGAAGGCAGAGTTATTGATACGAGTAACTTTTTCTCCTAACGTTATATCCTTTATAGATATACATCCAGAGAACCAAGAGCCTACCGTTGGACAAAGGATTGTTACAGATGATAAGCTATTGCAACCTGAAAAGGAACTGTTCGAAATGCTTGTCACCCCTTCTGGAATTGTAATTGATGTCAAGCCCGTGCAATTACCGAAGGCTTCATCGCCAATGCTGGTGACACTATTGGGAATTACGACTGAAGATAATTCAATACAGTCCTGAAAAGACTTTCGTGAGATGCTTGTAACAATATAATTATGTCCATTGTATGTAACTTCTCTAGGAACATCTATCTTGCCCGAATACATATTGGGATTAGAGGCAACTGAAATCGTAGTAGAAGATGTTTCATAATAGTAGATACCATCAATACAAAAGGCCTCAGGATAAATACTCTTAAAGTTGCTCCATGGCAATGTTGTTTTATAGATGTCAATGGATAAAGATGGAACATAAAGTATCGCCGTTGATAAAATCTCTTCTGGAAAGCTGTTGTTTGTTGCTTGGGGTACTTGTTTAGCATAACAATGGATGATTGACAAGTTTGTGCATCCGGAGAAAGCACTGCTACCTATGTTCACGACATTCGCTGGGATGGTAAGTGATGTCAAGCCTATGCAATTTGAGAAAGCATTATTCCCGATACTAGTGATTTTGTTGTGAATATTGATAGCGGTCAGTCCCCTACAATCCTCAAACACCGATTGGCCAATACTTGTAACGCCATCTGGAATATTGATAGTAGTTAGGCTACTGCAGCCTGAAAACACAGAATCACCAATCCCTGTGACACTATTGGGAATCAAGATAGAAACTAAACCCGTGCATCCAGAGAAAGCAGAGCTATCAATTATGGTAACATTATTAGGAATACTGATGGAGGTCAGACCGCTACAACCAGAGAAGGCAGAGGTATTGATACGAGTAACTTTATCTCCTAACGTTATTTCCTTTATAGATGAACATCCAGCGAACCAAGAGCCGACAGTTGGACAAAGAATTGTTACGGACGATAAGCTATTGCAACCTGAAAAGGAACTGTTCGCAATACTTGTCACTCTTTCTGGAATTGTGATTGATGTCAAACCTGTGCAATTAGAGAAAGCATTATTCCCGATGCTAGTGATTTTGTTGGGAATATTGATAGCAGTCAACCCCTTACAATCCTCAAACACCGATTGGCCAATACTTGTAACGCCATCTGGAATGTTGATCGAAGTCAGGCTACTGCAGCCTGAAAATGCGCTATTCCCTATGTTTGTTACTCTTTCTGGAATTGCAATTGATGTCAAGCCCGTGCAATTACTGAAGGCTTCATCGCCAATGCTGGTGACACTATTGGGGATATCGATAGAGACCAACCCTTTACATCCAGCAAACACCGACCTGCTTATACTAGTAATGCTCTCTGGAATACTGATTATCGTTAGGCTGCTGCAACCAGAAAAAGCGGAATCGCTTATATTTGTGACGCTATTGGGTATATTAATAGCGGTCAGGCTCCTACAACCCTCAAACACCGATTGGCCAATACTTGTAACACCATCTGGAATGTTGATCGAAGTCAGGCTACTGCAGCCTGAAAATGCAGAATCGCCAAGTCCTGTGACACTATTGGGAATCAAGATAGAAACTAAACCCGTGCAACCAGAGAAGGCAGAGTTATTGATACGAGCAACTTTTTCTCCTAACGTTATTTTCTTTATAGATGAACATCCCGCGAACCAAGAGCCTACTGTTGGACAAAGAATTGTCACGGACGATAAGCTATTACAACCTGAAAAGGAACTATTCGCTATGCTTGTCACTCCTTCTGGAATTGTGATTGATGTCAAACCTTTGCAATTAGAGAATGCATTACTGCCAATACTAACAATACTGCTGGGTATTTTTATAGAAGTCATTTCGTCACAATTTTGAAACGCACCTTGCCCTATACTTGTAACAGAATATTTCTGATTATTAAGATCAACTTCTTCAGGTATGATAATTTTTCCAGTGTATAATATAGGGTTAAAGGTAACAGAAAGTGTAGTAGGAGAGGTCTCATAATAATATATTCCTCCAATATTATAGCTTTTGATTTCTATTGGGGATATTGTATTAAATCGACTCCATGGCGATGTCGTTTTATAGGTGTTTATTGAATTGGAAGGAACATATAGGATAGCCTTTGATACAATCTCATCTGAGAAACAATTGTTAGAAGCATTAGGAACTTGATTTGCGTAGCAAGAAATGGATGAAAGATTTGGGCATCCAGAACAAACATTATCACCAATATTTATCAAACTATTAGGGAAGACGATGTGTGCAAGATTGCTACAATCTTTGAAGGCTTCATAGCCGATGCTCGTGACTCCATCCGGTATGATAAGGCCTTTCAATCCGCTGCAACCTTTAAAAGCATAATTGTTTATCTTGGTCACGCTATTCGGAATCGTAATTGCCGTTAAATTCTTACATTTTTGGAATGAGTTGTTGCCTATGCTCGTTACAGGATAGACTTTGCCTTGATAAGAAACAGAGGACGGGATGGTAATATTTCCAGAATATTCGTCAGTATACTCAAAGTAATATTCGCCTCGAAAACTAACTGTCAGTTCCGTTTGATCACCATTATATGTATAATAGATGGTTACGCCATCGTCATTTGCCACTTCTAAGTCGTGAGCAGATAAAGTGATGGTCACCAAAAAAAGTAAGATGGTTAGCAGTAAGGTAAGAGTATTTTGTTTCATATTTTCAGTGATTTAGCTTATTCCGATGTTCAGTAAACCATATAAAAAGAAAACGTGGACTTGTTACTTCGTCTACGTTTCTGAGGTATCGGCAAACACCTAACAATCCTTAACGAGTAAAAGCCCACGCCATCGGCGTGAGCATCCGTGCTTTTACTCTTGGATTGTTCCTTTATTTTTGCCGAAATTTCAGAAACAAGAATCTAAGCGGACGCTTCTGTCTGTATGTCTATCTATTATGGTTTATTTCATAAACAGTTTAAGGGTTTAAGAGTTATCGGGTTCTATGAACTAGCTCCGTAATGTGTCGGAGCATGGATTCAACAGATTCCATGCGTTCCTTAATGATTGCTTCCGATGCGGTGAATACGGCATCATAATCAGCACGTTCACGCATGGTTTCCATCTGCGACAGGAGCTTGCCTTCCTCTTCTGTTGCAAGTCCCGTTAAGACATACTCCTGTCCAAACTTTACCTTCATTCCATTATGAGAATGAACGGGGATACCATCGCTGACAAAGAGGGCGGTAATTGCATGGAACAAAGAATAGTAGAGGCGATTTGCAGCCACATTCCAACGAGCCTGACTACTGGTCAGACGAGCATCTTCCAATGCTTCATCGCTTTTGTGCAAATACAGGTTGATCAGCGTTTGCCTTTCTTCATCTTTTAAGCTCATTGTATCAACATTTTATCACGTTCTACATTCTGATAATACGGAGTGAATGAGCGAGCTTCCCACTCATCGAAGGTATAGAGTTGTGGACTCACGGCAGAGTTGTTCTTCCAACCTGCAACAACAAAGGGATAGGAGATATTGTCCTCATCCTGCGGAGTAATACTTGGCTTGTCAAGCAATATGAGCAAGTCCCAATCAGAATCCTCATGTGCATCACCACGGGCACGAGAACCATATAGCCAAACATGTCCGTTTGGTGGAACTACTCTGCGCCCCGTTTCCCGGAGCTCTTGAATGATGTCCTTCTCGTTTGCCTTCATGAAAGTGGTGCTTTTAGAGGTTTCACGCCACAAAAGTAGGGATTAATTTGATTCGGGCAAAAGATTTTGCACGGAAAAAACACGGGAGACGCTGAAAAACGCGGAAAGGAACGGAAAAACACAGAATTATTAGCTGCAAGGATGAAAAAGCAGCATTAAAATTTGGCGGAATCGCGGAAAATGTGTTCCTTTGCAGTGTCAGAATGTCGTCAGAGGGCGCGAACAGTTTGCTTTCGTAGCAATATTCAAGCTGGACCTTTCTGACCACCATAAGAGGACATAGCCCACAAGGTTATGTCCTCAGTTTTTCTATAACATCGTTAATAATCTGCTTGATTGTTTCCTTGTCAGGGTAAGCAAAGGCATCAGATCTTATGACAACAGCTTTATTATTGTGAACGACATAACACTCATCAAGGATTCCTTGACTAAAGTCTTCATGGCGACCGAAAAGTCCAGAAACAATCTTTCTAGTTTTCAAGATGCTTTCAGCCATGTGCATATCAAAATCAAGGACAACAACCTTACAACCCTGTTCCTTTGCTTTGCGAAAAGCAGATTTGATACCATTCTCACTTTCCACACCCTTTCGATCTCCTAGTTTTCCGTTAATTGTATATTCTGGATTCTTATGACCAATTGTCAGCAGGTGTTCGTTAATGATGATGTACATATCATCAAAGCAACTAAGCAACACATGTGCTACGCGGATATTGTCACTCAGCTCCGTTTGATCTGCTCTTATGCTGATTAACAAACGTTCACCATACAAATCATCTATTATGAAGTCATTCGTTTCCATTAAATGCTTAGGACTATAGTATCAAAGAGAGCATCCGTGCTTTTACTCTTGGTACTTTCTTAAATTTTGGCGAATTCGGAGAAAACAAAAATCTAAGCGGACGCTTCTGTCTGTATGTCTATCTATTATGGTTTATTTCATAAACAGTTCAAGGGGTGAATAAGGGTTTTAGGTTATGGGTTAAGGGTTATTATAAGGAAAGCGGTGAGCCTTCTCCATTTGCAAGGCCACTACTGTGCGTCTTTCTTCGTTACTTAAACTCATAAAGCTATGGCGTCTTCAACAACATTGTGATAGAAGGGGGTGATACGGTTGGCCTCCCACTCCTTCTTGGTGTACATGACGGGATTGATGGCTGTGCCCAGTTCCCATCCCAGCTTTGTCAGCGGGTAGGTGATGGTGTCGTAGTCCGCAGGCTGTAGCTTGTCCTTGTCCAGCACAATCAGGATATCCCAGTCCGAATCATCACGTGCATCACCACGAGCTTGCGACCCGTAGAGCATCGCCTGTGCCTTGCGTGGTAAGGTGGTGGCGAGCTTCACTTTGATGCTGTCGAGAATGGCTTTATCCATGCTGTCTTCAAGGTTTCACGCCACAAAAGTAGGGATTAATTTGATTCGGGCAAAGGATTTTGCACGGAAAAATACACGGGAGACACGGAAATTCACGGAAAGGAACGGAAAAACGCGGAAAATAGCCTCCCGCGAGGATGGGAAATAGGGAAGTCCTCTATTTGTGGGGCGGAAGGATTTCGCGGAGGAAGGAGGGGGTATAGCCGTCGGGGCATTGGGCGACGGCTTCGGGGGTGCCGCAGGCGAGGAGGCGACCGCCGCCGCGACCGCCGTCGGGACCCATGTCGATAAGATAGTCGGCGGATTTGATGACGTCGAGGTTGTGCTCGATGACAAGGACGGTGTTGCCTTTATCAACCAAGCGCTGGAGGACGCCCAGAAGGACACGGATGTCCTCGAAATGAAGGCCTGTGGTGGGCTCATCGAGGATGTAGAGCGTGCGGCCTGTGTCGCGCTTGGCCAGTTCTGTGGCGAGCTTCACACGCTGGCTCTCACCGCCAGACAGGGTCGTGGAGGACTGGCCGAGCTTGATATAGCCGAGGCCGACATCCTGCAGGGTCTTGATCTTCTGGAGGATGGTGGGTTGGTTCTCGAAGAACTCGACAGCGCGGTTGATGGTCATATCGAGCACGTCGGCGATGCTCTTGCCCTTGAAGCGCACTTCCAGCGTCTCACGGTTGTAGCGCTTGCCGTGGCACTCCTCGCAGGGCACCATCACGTCGGGCAGGAAGTTCATCTCGATGGTCTTGTAGCCATTGCCACCGCAGGTCTCACAGCGCCCGCCCTTGACATTGAACGAGAAGCGCCCTGGCTTATAGCCACGGATGCGGGCCTCGGGCAAGGCGACGAAGAGGTCACGGATGTCAGAGAAGACACCCGTGTAAGTGGCAGGATTCGAGCGCGGTGTGCGACCGATGGGGCTCTGATCAACATCAACGACTTTATCAATGTGCTCCAGGCCTTCGATGCGGTCGTAGGGCAAGGGGTCGCGCAGCGAGCGGTAGAAATGCTGGGAGAGGATGGGATGCAGGGTGTCGTTGATGAGCGAGCTCTTGCCGGAGCCGGAGACACCCGTCACACAGATGAGGGTCCCCAACGGGAAGCGCACATCGACATTCTGCAGGTTGTTGCCCCTTGCGCCAAAGAGCTCCAGCGCGTGGCCATTGCCCTTGCGGCGCACGGCGGGAATCTCTATCGCGCGCGTACCTTTTAAATAATCTCTGGTTAATGATGTGCCAGACGGCGCATCATTAACCAGGGATTCATATGTTCCTTGGAACATGACTTCCCCACCCTTGCGACCGGCGAAGGGGCCCATGTCGATGATATAATCTGCCTCGTGCATCATCTCCTCGTCGTGTTCCACGACGATGACGGTGTTGCCCGTGTCGCGCAGGTCCTTGAGCGAACGGATCAGGCGTCGGTTGTCACGCTGGTGGAGGCCGATACTGGGCTCATCGAGGATGTAGAGGACATTCACGAGCTTGGCGCCAATCTGTGTGGCCAGGCGAATGCGCTGGCTCTCGCCGCCACTGAGGCTCATGCTGGTGCGAGAGAGGCTGAGGTAGTCGAGGCCGACGTCGAAGAGGAACTGCAGGCGGGCACGAATCTCCTTGAGGATCTCGGGAGCTATCTTGCGCTGGCGAGGAGTGAGAAGGGTTCCCTTTCCCGCCAAACATTCCTCATGAAGGGCGATAATCCATTGGCGGAGGTCCTTGATGTCCATGTCAGCCAGCTCGGCGATGTTCTTGCCGGCGATGCGGAAATGGAGGGCCTCGCGGTTCAGGCGCGCGCCATGGCACTCAGGGCAGACATCCGTCTTGGAGAACTGCTCGGCCCATTTCTGGGCGGTGGCGCTGGCATCGCTGTCCTGCATCATCTGGATGTATTTGATGAGGCCGTCGAATTCGATGTAGTAGTCGTTGGCGGTGTGGGCCGTGGCGGCAGGGATGCGCAGGCGCTCGGGACAGCCGTTGAGGATCTCGTCGATGGCTTCGTCGGGAATGTCCTTTAGGGGCGTCTGCAACGTGGCGCCATAGCGCTCCAGCAAGGCTTCCATCTGCCAGAAGATCATCTGCGGACGCGCCTTGCCCAAGGGGGCGATGCCGCCTTCCTTGACCGATAGGGAGCGGTCGGGAAAGACCTTGGCGGCATCGATGAGGTTGACATAGCCGAGGCCCTTGCAACGCGGACACCAGCCCTGCGGCGAGTTGAACGAGAAGTTGTGGGGGGCGGGGTCGGCATAGCTCATGCCAGTGGTGGGGCACATGAGGCGACGACTGTAGTGGCGCAGCGTGCTCGTCTCCATATCGAGCACCATCATCAGCCCCTCGCCCATCTTCAGGCAGAGCTCCACGCTTTTGCGGAGGCGGGAAAGGTCGTCTCCGCCTTCGGCGGAGGCGACCTTCATGCGATCCACGACCACTTCGATGGAGTGGTTGATATAGCGGTCCAACTTCATGCCGGGCATCACCTCCTGCAGCTCGCCATCCACGCGCACCCACAGGAATCCCTTGCGGCGCACGCTGTCGAAGAGCTCGCGGTAGTGACCCTTACGGTTCTTCACGAGGGGAGCCAGGAGCTGAATCTTATGCCCAGCATAGTCATGGGCGATGAGCTCCACAATCTGCTCCTCGGTGTATTTCACCATCGCCTCGCCCGTCTCCCAGGAGAAGGCGTCGCCCGCACGGGCATAGAGGAGGCGCAGGAAGTCGAAGATCTCCGTGGTGGTGCCTACCGTGGAACGCGGATTCTTGTTGGTCGTCTTCTGCTCGATGCTGATGACGGGCGAGAGACCTGAGATCTTATCGACATCAGGACGCTCCATACCACCCAGAAAGTTACGCGCATAGGCCGAGAAGGTTTCAATATAGCGGCGCTGGCCCTCGGCAAACAAGGTGTCGAAGGCTAACGAGGACTTGCCCGAGCCCGAGAGACCGGTGATGACCGTCAGACTCTGACGTGGGATGTCAACATCGATGTTCTTGAGGTTGTGGACACGGGCGCCCCGAACGCTAATTGTCTGTTTCTCCTTCATTCTCTGTGTAGCGCGTCAGGACATTCACGTCCTTGCGTATCTTGTACTCTGTACCATCGGCGCCCTTGGCAACGACATTCACGAAATAGACGCCGTCTTTCACCGTCTTGCCGTTGTACTTGCCATCCCATCCTCCATGCGGGTCTGTCCACTGGTAGAGCTTCTGCCCCCAGCGGTTGAAGATGGTGGCCTTGAACTCCACGATACTCTGGAGCGTGCTCTGCTTGGCACGATAGATGTCGTTGTGCCCGTCGCCGTTGGGCGAGAAGGCATTGGGCATCTCGAGTTTCGATTCAGAGACGGTCACGGTGAACGTCGATGGTGTCGTTCCCTCCTCGGGGTAGTCAACGGTCAGGCCATTGGCATCCGTAAAGGTAGCACGCAGCTCGATGATAAACGTGCCACTCTGGCTGAAGGTATATTCGAAGTCCTCGCCGGAGCGCGTAATGAGGTAGTCGTTCCAGCTCTTATCGGAAGTATATACGTGCCACGTGTAGCTGCCTACATAGCCCTCGTAATCGGAAGGATTCGCCGTGAAGCGCCCCGTCACGGGTGCCGAACCGGTGAAGCTACTCCCCGATTCCTCGGCAGGCTGACCCTCGGAGTCCGTGTAGGAGTACGTCGCCGTCGGCGTGCACGTCTGGGCCTGCAGGTGGAGGGCTGCCACCAGGAACAAGATAATGGAGAGGAGATACTTATTCAAGATGCTTGTCATTATCGCTTACGATTTATGCTTTGGAAGGCTATTGGCTCAGCACTTTGAGCGCATCGATGAGTTCCTTCTTCAGCGGTTTGTCGCTCTTGACCGCATTGGAGAAGGGAACATAAACCACCTCGTCATTCTTGAGGCCAACCATCACATTTCGCTGACCATCCAAGAGTGCATTCACGGCACCCACGCCGAGGCGCGACGCCAAGATACGGTCGCCAGCAGAAGGTCTGCCGCCACGCTGCAAGTGGCCTAAGATGGAAACACGAACGTCGTACTCGGGATACTCCTTGCGCACACGTTCGGCATAGTGCATAGCACCGCACTTGGGACTCTCTGAGACAATGACGATGCTCGAGGACTTGGACTTGCGAATGCCACGACCGATGAACTGTGCCAGCTGGTCAACTTTGGTCTGTTCCTCGGGAATGATAGCCGCTTCGGCGCCTGCGGCGATGGCTGAGTTCTGTGCCAGGAAGCCGGCATCGCGTCCCATCACCTCGACAAAGAAGATGCGCTCGTGGGAGTAAGCTGTATCGCGAATCTTATCCACACATTCCATGATGGTGTTGAGCGACGTATCGTAGCCGATGGTGAGGTCAGTGCCGTTGAGGTCGTTGTCAATGGTACCGGGCAGACCGATGCAGGGTACATCATACTCCGACGCAAACAGGCGGGCACCCGTCAGGGAGCCGTTGCCGCCAATGACCACCAGTGCATCGATGCCTGCAGCGACCATATTCTCGTAGGCACGCTTGCGCCCCTCCTCGGTCATGAAGTCCTTCGAGCGGGCTGTCTTCAGAATCGTACCGCCAAGACATATGATACCCGAGACACTCTCGGTCGTGAATTCCTTGATCTCGTTGTGAATGAGACCTTCGTAGCCACGATAGATACCTTTCACAGCGAAACCATTGGCGATGGCAGCACGTGTCACCGCACGGATGGCAGCATTCATTCCGGGCGCATCACCTCCTGAGGTGAGGATGCCTATACATTTGATTTTACTCATATTTGTGGGTTATTTAATGCTAACTGCGGGCAAAGGTAGTGAAAAAAACAGAAAACGAGCCGTCAGAAGTGTCCGACGGCTCGTTAATTATAATTAATTAATGTTTGCGCACGTATGCGAGGCGTTTTTTACTCGCCTTTCTCGAGCTTAGCCTTGAGTTCAGCCAGTGCATCGATGTCACCAAGTGTGGTGCTGGCAGCCTGGTTCTGGATAGCGGGCTGAGCCTCCTTAGCGGGACGCTTGGTAGCTGCACGCTCGGCCTTGCGAGCCTCGCGCTGCTCCGTGCGAGCGGCATCCTCGTAGATACGGCTGTGGCTGAGGATGATGCGCTTGCTCTCCTTGTTGAACTCGATGACCTTGAACTGCAGCTTCTCGCCCTGCTGAGCCTGGCTGCCGTCCTCCTTCACGAGGTGCTTGGGGGTTGCAAAGCCTTCCACGCCGTACTCCAGCTGGATGACAGCACCCTTGTCGAGCAACTCAGTGATGGTGCCTTCGTGCACGCTGTCGCGTGTGAATACGGTCTCAAAGACATCCCAAGGATTCTCCTCGAGCTGCTTGTGGCCAAGGCTGAGACGACGGTTCTCCTTATCGATTTCGAGGACAACAACCTCCATGTCGTCACCAATCTTGGTGAACTCGCTGGGGTGCTTCACCTTCTTAGTCCAGCTGAGGTCGCTGATATGGATGAGACCATCCACGCCCTCTTCGAGCTCTACGAAGACACCGAAGTTGGTGAAGTTGCGAACGCGAGCGGTGTGCTTGCTGCCAACGGGGTACTTCACCTCGATGCTCTCCCAGGGATCTTCCTTCAGCTGCTTGATGCCAAGGCTCATCTTGCGCTCCTCGCGGTCGAGGGTCAGGATGACAGCCTCTACTTCGTCGCCAACCTTCATGAAGTCCTGAGCGCTGCGCAGGTGCTGGCTCCAAGACATCTCGCTGACATGGATGAGACCCTCTACGCCGGGGGCCACCTCGATGAATGCGCCGTAGTCGGCCATCACAACGACCTTGCCCTTCACCTTGTCGCCCACCTTGAGGTTGGGATCGAGCGCATCCCAAGGATGCGGAGTGAGCTGCTTCAGGCCGAGAGCGATGCGCTTCTTCTCCTCGTCGAAATCAAGGATAACGACGTTGAGCTTCTGATCGAGTTCAACCACCTCATGCGGATCGCTGACGCGGCCCCAGCTGAGGTCGGTGATGTGAACGAGACCATCCACGCCGCCCAGGTCGATGAACACACCGTAGGAGGTGATGTTCTTGACGGTACCTTCGAGCACCTGACCCTTCTCGAGCTTGCTGATGATTTCCTTCTTCTGCTGCTCCAGCTCGGCCTCGATGAGTGCCTTGTGGCTGACAACAACATTGCGGTAGTCCTGATTGATCTTGACAATCTTGAACTCCATGGTCTTGCCCACGAATACATCGTAGTCGCGGATGGGCTTCACGTCGATCTGGCTGCCGGGCAGGAATGCCTCTACGCCGAAGACATCGACAATCATACCGCCCTTCGTGCGGCACTTGATAAAGCCCTTGATAATCTCCTCGTTCTCGAGAGCGGCATTGACGCGATCCCAGCTCTTCGCTGCGCGAGCCTTCTTGTGAGAGAGGATAAGCTGACCTTTCTTGTCTTCCTGATTCTCAATGTAAACCTCTACCTTGTCACCCACCTTCAGGTCGGGATTGTAGCGGAATTCTGCGGCCGAGATGATACCATCGCTCTTGTAACCGATGTTCACAACGACCTCGCGCTTGTTGATGCTGATGACCGTACCTTCTACGACATCGTGATCAGCAACGCCTGTCAGGCTCTTTTCGTAAGCCGCAGCCTGATCATCGCGGCTTTGCTCAGTCTGAGCAGCGCCCTTCTCGTAACCTTCCCAATCGAAGTCCTCGAGGGGCTGAATGTTTGTTAAGTTTGACATAGGGTTAATTAAATAAAAATGAATGTTTTAATAACGTTAGACTTTATGTTGTTTTGAAAGTCGGCTGCAAAGGTACACAAAAAGTTTAAAGTTCTAGGTTTAAAGTTTAAAGTTTTTGCGTTTTTGCCGTTATTTTTTCAATCCTCCGCCTTTTCGACCTTCTTGCGGCTGCGACGCTTGGGCTTCTCCTCGACCTTGTTCTGGAGCTGTACGCCTGCCAGTTCGGGGTCAATCATGATACGACCGCAGTACTCGCAAACGATGATCTTCTTGCGCATACGGATGTCCAACTGACGCTGGGGCGGAATCTTGTTGAAGCAACCGCCGCAGGCATCGCGCTGCACATAGACCACACCCAGACCATTGCGTGAGTTCTTACGGATACGCTTGAAGGCGCTGAGCAGACGGGGCTCGATGGTGGCCTCCAGGTTCTTGCTACGCTCACGCAGTTTCTCCTCCTCGGCACGTGTCTCGGAGATAATCTCATCGAGTTCGCTCTTCTTAATGTCGAGGTCTGTGCGACGCTCCGTGACATTGTCCGAGCAGCGGCGAATCTCCTCCTGCTTGCTCTCGACAGCAGCGTTAGCCTCGCGTATCTTCTTTTCATTGAGCTGGTTGTCCAGCTGCAGGTATTCGATTTCCTTTGTCAGGTTCTCATACTCGCGATTGTTGCGTACATTGTCCAGCTGGCTGGTGTAACGCTCGATGTTGGCATTGTTGTCCTGAATGCCTACGCGGCGACGAGCCACCTCTTCCTGCAAGGCAGCAATCTCGCCCTGAATCTTCTCAATGCGGGTCGTGAGACCTTCGATTTCATCCTCCAAGTCCTGCACTTCCAAAGGAAGTTCACCACGAAGGGTCTTGATTTTGTCAATCTCCGAGAGCATGGTCTGGAGCTGGTACAGGTTCTTCAGCTTCTCTTCAATGCTGAGATCCTGCGGGTCTTTCTTTTCTCTTGCCATTGTTATGATCGTTTAAAGTTTAATGTTTAAAGTTTAAAGGGTTAGGCATATGGGGCTTATAGGGCTTATAAGGCTTATTGGGCTTATGGGCTTATGGGTCTTATGGGTCTTATGGGCCCTATAGGATTCTTATCGGGTTGGTGTTAACTTCTGTGTCATAGACGGGAAGCGTCGGGGCCACGTCCTCAATGACATTACGGAATATCTCACGTGTGAACTGCTCACTCTCATAATGTCCCAACACAGCAATCTGTATCTGCTGCTCATGCCCGAACCAAGTATGGTAGTGCATCTCACCCGTGAGGAACGCATCAGCCTCAGTCGCCAAAGCTTCATCGAGGGCAAAGTCACCAGCACCGCCGCAGATGACGACGCTCTCGATGGGTCGCTCCAGCAGTTGGTTATGCTGCAGAGCCTCCACGTGAAAGGCCTGCTTCACACGCTGCAAGAACGCCAACGAATCCTCGCCGACCGGCAAGTAGCCAACAACGGCATTGCCCGCTTTCACCTGTCGTCCGCCAATGCTGACGATACGCGGCGAGAGCAGCTGCACATCGATGAGTCCGAGTTTCTCGGCCATCTTGAAGTTCACGCCGTCCTCGGCACTGTCCAAATTGGTGTGGGCAGCATAGATGCAGAGGTCGTTCTGTATGGCCATGCGCAGGCAACGCTGCACCTGGGTCATGTCCGTCACCTGCTTCAACCCGTGGAAGAGCAATGGATGGTGCGCCACGATGAGGTTACAGCCTAGGTCAATAGCCTCGCGCAGCACCTCCTCGGTGACGTCTAAACACAATAATGCCCCTGAAACCTCCGTCTCTGTCAATCCACATTGCAAGCCAGCATTGTCGTAGCTTTCCTGCAAGGGCAGAGGCGCGAACTGTTCAAGGGCAGCAATGATTTCCTTGATTTTCACGTCTTGATACGCTTTTGCGGGCGCAAAGTTACATAAAAAGTTCCAAGTTTCAAGTTTCATGCTTAAAGTTTTTGCATTTTAGGCGTATTTTTCTGCTTCTGGGCTCTTTTTTCACCCTTTTTGTACCTCACGTATATAAATAATGTGTACTTTTGTCTCGATAAACAACCCTCAACCATAAACCCTCAACCATAAACCCTATATGTTGACCCGCTCCATCCTTCGTTCACTCTGCGCCCTGCTGGTGGGCTTCCTGCTGGTGAGCAATCCCACGGAGATGACCGTGCTGATTGTTCAGATTATCGGCGGACTCTTCACGCTCTCGGGCATTATCGCTTTCATAGGTTATTTCACGGCCAAGGTGCGCGCCACCGGATTCCGCCCCGTCTTCCCCATCGTGGGGCTGGGCAGTGTGGCATTGGGCGTACTGCTGTTACTAATGCCTATGCAATTCGTGAACATCCTGATGTATGTACTAGGTGTCCTGTTGTGCCTCGTGGGTGTAGGTCAGATTATCAGCCTCATCAGTAACCGCACCTTTGCGCCGCTGACATGGTCGCTCTTTGTGATGCCGTTGCTCATCATCGCTACTGGCATCTTCATCTTGCTGCGTCCCATACAGGCTGCCTCGCTGCCCTTCATGATTCTGGGTGGAGCCTATATTTTCTATGGAGTCATCGAATTCATCTTCGGTTTCCGTTTCTACCGTTACCGTCGCATTTACGACGCCGCTGCCGCTGAACAAGCAGCCGCAGAACAGGCAGCCGCCGAAGCAGCTCGCGAGGCAGAGGCTGTGGAGATTATTGATGACGCCACCACAATCCCCGAAGATTCCGACCTCCCCATTGATATTACCCGCTAACACCTCATCCTATAATGACTCATAAGCTCATCACATTCCTCACGTTCAGCATCCTGACGCTTAGCGCTACGGCACAGAATAAGACCTTCACCGTAGCCGCCATGAACGTGGACGGTATGCCCAGAACCATCAAGGTTGCCGGGGTATATACCGTAAACCTGAACCCAGACGCCAAGGAAGGAGCCGGCGCCACCGCCATCGGTCAGAAACTGGTGGAAAAGGGCTATGACTATATTGCCGTCAGCGAGGACTTCAACTACAACGACCAGATTATGGAGCAGATTGGCGACGCCTACTCTTCTGGCACGCATCGCGGAAAAATATCGGCCAGCATTTCCGCCATTTCCAATTACATGGCCAAGAAGCCCCTCTTCGACACCGATGGCCTAAATCTATTCTGGCGCAGAGATGCCGTGGACGTGAATGCTGAATTCTGGACAGCATGGAACGACCATAATGGCTACGACGACCAAGGTGCTGACGGCCTCATCAAGAAAGGTTTCCGCTATTACCTCGCCGACCTCGGCAACGGCCAACTCGTGGACCTCTACATCCTACACATGGATGCCGAGACCAGCGACGGCGACCTTGCTGCCCGGGAATCGCAGATGGGGCAGTTGGCTGATGATATCCTACGCATCAACCCCAGCAGGCGCCCGAAGATTGTCATGGGCGACACCAACTGCCGCTACACGCGCGACCAGCTGAAGACCCTTTTCATTGATGTCATTAACGCCGACGGGCGCTACACCATCAAGGACGGCTGGATAGAGAAATGCAAGAACAACACCTATCCCACCTACGGCACTCAAGACCTCATAGTTGGTGACCTTGGTTACAAAGAAGGCGAGATTGTAGATAAGATTTTCTACATCAATCCTAAGTACGGTATGCAACTGCGCCTCAACAAGTTCTTTGTGGACACGGATTTCAACGACGACAACGGCGAGCCGTTGGCAGACCACTACCCCGTCGTAGCCAACTTCACGACCCGTGGCACACTCTACGATCCAGCGTCCTACTGGAGCGGCGAGTATAACACAGAATACCAAGTCTATGCGGAAATGTATAATCGTCTGCTACCCCTCACCGCCTCCAGCCTCCAACCCATCCGCGAACAGCTTCCTGCCCTGCTCACAGAGCATGTCTCTGCAGGAAGTGATATCGTAGAACGCATGAAATCATTCCTGCACGATTTTACGCTCTTCATGCAGGAGAACTACGAAGCCAACGACAACACGTCACGCATCAAGAACCCATCTTTCGAAGAGGGCGTACGGCTGCAGACAGGTAACGTCAGCGGTTGGACCGTAGCTCCTGATGTCGAAGAGGCCTTCATCTCTGGTGTCATTGACAACGATGAAGGAAAAGCCATCCGCAACTTCGATCCACACGATGGTGACTATGTCTTCAACACCTGGGGCGGCTACCCGGCCAATGGTTTCTACTGTCGTCAGAAGCTGACGCTCCCGCTGGGCTGGTACCTCTTCTCTGCCGTCTTGGCAACAGACTACGAGAACTCCGTGTACCTCCGCTTTGGCGACTATCGCGAATCCACAGGTCCACAGACCGACCGCACACGCGGACAGTGCATCAATATTATCGGCTACCACCCGGGCGGTTCCATCACCATCGGCGCAGAGTCAGACGGCTGGTTCGAGGCCGATGACTTCCGCCTCTCACACCTCGTCTATAGCCCAACGGGCATTGAGTCTGTGGGAACGGAAGATGCCTCCACCCTCAACCCTCAACTTTCAACGGTATATACCCTCGACGGGCGCATCCTTTCTGCACCCCGACGTGGGCTCAACATCATTCGCCGTCCCGACGGAACGACCCAAAAGCAACTCGTCCGTTAACGGTAACTTTGCATTTCTTCCAGGATGGCGCATGCATCTTTTACGGTGTTTACGCCTCGTATCAGCATCGAACGACGACCTTTGACCTCGTCGAGTTGGCAGTCCGCAACATGTAGCGTACAGTAGGTGATGCACTGCCCGAAGGCGGGTGACTGGAAGAAGGGAGAGTCATCATCTTTCACGAAATAGAGGCGCAGGCGTCCGTTCTTCAGCATCACACGCTCGGCACCGAAGTACTTGCCCAGGCGGCGTAGTGTGACCACACGGATGAGTTCTTCGGCCGTCTCGGGAATCGGCCCAAAGCGGTCAATGAGTCGTTTGCGGAAAGCCTCGACAGCCTCGTCCGTTTCCAGTCCGTCCAATTCGCGGTAGAGGAGCATACGTTCTGTGCTACCCGGCACGAAAGAGTCTGGGAAGGACATCGTCATATCGCTCTCCAGCTGACATTCGTCCACAAAGGCCTCACCGCTGGTGACCTCACCCGATGCCACTTGTTGGGCATAGAGTTCCTTGAACTCGTCGTTCTTCAGTTCCTTGACGGCCTCAGAAAGAATCTTCTGGTAGGTCTCATAGCCCAAATCAGCAATGAAGCCGCTCTGTTCGGCACCCAGGAGATTGCCTGCGCCGCGGATGTCCAGATCCTGCATGGCGATATGTATGCCGCTGCCCAAATCCGAGAAATTCTCAATGGCCTGCAGGCGGCGGCGCGACTCCGTGGGCAGCGCGCCCAGAGGCGGTGCCAGCAGATAACAGAATGCCTTCTTATTCGAGCGTCCTACCCGACCGCGCATCTGATGGAGGTCGGAAAGACCGAAATTGTGGGCACCACAGATGATGATGGTGTTGGCGTTGGGAATGTCGAGACCGCTCTCAATGATGGTCGTTGAAATGAGGACATCGTAGTCGTAGGACGCAAAATCCATCATCACCTTCTCCAGCTCCTCGGGGTGCATCTGCCCGTGACCTACGGCCACACGGGCATCGGGGACATACTTGTGCACTAGCTCCTCCAACTCCGGCAGACCCGAGATGCGGTTGTTCACGATGAAGACCTGACCATTGCGGCTCATTTCAAAGCCGATGGCCTCTGCAATGACCTCAGGCGAGAAGGTGTGCACTTCGGTCTGTATGGGATAGCGGTTGGGCGGTGGTGTCTGTATAACGCTCAGATCACGGGCACCCATCAGCGAGAACTGCAGGGTTCTTGGAATGGGCGTGGCAGTGAGCGTCAGCGTATCGACATTCACCTTCATCTGGCGCAGCTTCTCTTTCGTGGCCACACCGAACTTCTGCTCCTCGTCGATAATGAGCAGGCCCAGGTCTTTGAACTTCACGCCTTTGCCAATGAGCTTGTGCGTTCCAACGAGGATGTCTATTTTGCCCGCTTCCAAGTCGGAGAGAATCTCCTTCGTCTGCTTGGGTGTTCGGGCTCGGGTGAGATAATCCACGCGAACGGGCAGATCCTTCAAGCGGTCGGAGAAGGTATGGAAATGCTGGTAGGCCAACACCGTCGTCGGCACCATCACGGCCACCTGCTTGCCATCGGCAGCCGCCTTGAAGGCAGCCCGCACGGCCACCTCTGTCTTTCCGAAGCCCACGTCGCCACAGACGAGCCGGTCCATCGGACGCGAACGTTCCATATCGGCCTTCACATCGTTGGTGGCCTTGAGCTGGTCAGGGGTGTCTTCGTAGAGGAAGCTGGCCTCCAGTTCATGTTGCAAATAGCTATCTGGGCTGAACTTAAAACCTTTCTCCTCGCGGCGACGGCTGTAGAGCTGAATCAAATCGCGGGCGATATCTTTGATCTTCGCTTTCGTGCGCTCCTTCATGCGCTCCCAAGCACCTGTTCCCAAACGGTTGATGCGTGGTGGTTCGCCCTCCTTGCCTTTATATTTCGACACCTTGTGCAGGGCGTGAATAGAGACATAGACGACATCATCACGGTCGTAGGTAATCTTTATCATCTCCTGCATGGCCTCTCCCCCTGCCCCTCCCCTGTTAGGGAGGGGAGCCTGATTAACAGGTACGCGGACGAGCCCGCCGAAGCGACCAATGCCATGATCGACATGCACCACATAGTCGCCGATCTCAAACTCCTGCAGTTCCTTCAACGACAGCGCCACCTTACCACCGCGAGCACGCTCACTGCGCAGGTTAAACTTGTGGAAGCGGTCAAAGATCTGGTGGTCCGTGAACAGGCACACCTTCAGGTCGTTGTCCGCGAAGCCTGCATGAAGGGTGCGGTTAACGGGTGTAAAGGAAACATTTGCGCTCGCAAATATTTCCTTCAAGCGGTCATTCTGCTTGGGGGAGTCGGCCAGTATATAAATGGTGTAGCCCTTGGCGATATAGTCCTCAAGGGTGGAGGTGACAAGGTCGAAGTTCTTGTGAAAAATGGGCTGAGGGGAAATAGAGAAGCTTAAAGCGTTGAAAGTGGAGAGTTGAGGGTTGAGAGTTGGTTGCCCACACATCTCCACCCTTTTGAAACCCGCAAAGCCATGCTCAAAGGTCTGGGCATCGATGAGCAGTTTCTCTTTCTGAAACCCTGCGACTTCATCGCGCAGCTCCTCCCCTCCCTCACGGGAGGGGTCGGGAGTGGGTCTGCTTTTTTCTTCCAATATCGCCTGCCTGCTGAAGCCCTCCTCCCATATCTGTCCGATGCGTTCAGCCACGAAAGCGATATCTTTGGTGACGACAACCGTTTCCTCGGGCAAGAGCGTGGCAAGCGGTACCTGTTCCGTCTGTTCTGCGCTGAGGTCGGGAACCAAAGAGATCATCTCCTGCTGTCCGCGTGAGAGCTGGCTTTCGACTTCGAAAGTGCGAATGCTATCTACTTCGTCGCCAAAGAAATCGATGCGATAGGGGTACTCGGAACTGAACGAGAAAACATCGACCAACGAGCCACGAACAGCAAACTGACCTGGCTCATAGACGTAATCCGTGCGCTGGAAGCCGAACGCCAGCAACGTCTGCTCCACAAACGAGATATCTACCTGCTCACCTACACGCAACTGCAAGGTCCTATCGTCCAACGTCTTCTTCGACACCACACGCTCCGCAATGGCCTCGGGGTAAGTCACCACCATCGGAACGCTTGTGCCAGTGGCAGTGACCTTTGCCAGCACCTCAGTTCTTAGTATCTCGCTCGCGGCATCGCGCTGGCCGAATTTCACAGCCCGACGGAACGACGAGGGGAAGAACAGCACTTGCTGCTCGTCGAGCAACTGCACCAGATCATGATAGAAATAGCCCGCTTCCTCCTGGTCGTCCAGAATAAACAGCAGAGGCGCTTGATTATTGCCACTCGACGCTGCGCCCTTCAAATGGTGCAGTGCCGCAAAAGCCAAGGGAGCCGAGCTCGCCTGCAGGCCCGAAACAGAGGTGGCTCGCACCTTCTCTTTCGAGATAACGCGAGCTAACGCTTTCACCTGTGGATGGCGCGCATAGAGCGCCAATAATTCTTTTATCTCCACGGATTATTTCCTATTTGAGTGCAAAGATACGCATAATTTATGAACTTCTTGCGGTCGAAATGCAAAAATATTCCCTAAAGGCACTTCGATTCAGCAAAAAAAGCGTACTTTTGCACTCAATAACCTACAGAGTCACCCTCATCACCACTTATGAAAACCCTGCGCGAACTCTATCGTATCGGTATCGGCCCCTCCTCCTCACACACGATGGGTCCTCAGACTGCCGCCACGCAATACCTGCAGCGCCACCCTGAAGCCCGAGGCTTCGAGGTCACGCTCTACGGCAGCCTTGCCGCTACGGGCAAGGGACACATGACAGACGTTGCCATCGAACATGTGCTGCAACCCGCTGCGCCCACCCAAATCATCTGGGAGCCCCAGACCTTCCTGCCCTTCCACCCCAATGGCATGAAGTTCGTATGCCTCGACGAAAGCGGACAGCCCTACGACCCGTGGACGGTGTATAGCGTGGGTGGCGGTGCGCTCTCTGAAGGCAAGGACAACGCGAGCGAAGAGTCTGAGCTCTACGACCTGAACACGATGACGGAAATCATCCACTGGTGTCAGGACAGCGGCCGCGCCTTCTGGGAATATGTCGAGCTATGCGAGGGCCCCGAGATATGGGACTATCTCCACGAGGTGTGGACGGTGATGTGCGAAGCCGTAGAACGCGGTATCGACCACGAAGGCGTACTGCCCGGCCCGCTCGGTCTGCAGCGCAAGGCACCCGTCTATTACACCAAGGCCAAGGGCTACAAAGCCAACCTTCAGAGCGATGGGCTCGTCTATGCCTACGCGCTGGCCGTCAGCGAGGAGAATGCCTCGGGCGGACGCATCGTGACGGCCCCCACCTGCGGCTCGTGCGGTGTGCTGCCTGCCGTGCTCTATCATCTCGGACATAACCACACGTTCTCCGAGCAACGCATCCTGCACGCCCTGGCTACCGCCGGGCTCATCGGTAATCTCGTGAAGCACAATGCCAGCATCTCGGGTGCCGACGTAGGCTGCCAGGGCGAGGTCGGCGTGGCCTGCGCGATGGCTTCCGCTGCTGCCTGCCAGCTCTTCGGGGGCTCCGTAGCACAGATTGAATATGCTGCCGAGATGGGTTTGGAACA
The DNA here is from genome assembly GCA_947170495.1 of uncultured Prevotellaceae bacterium. Classification (GTDB taxonomy): domain Bacteria; phylum Bacteroidota; class Bacteroidia; order Bacteroidales; family Bacteroidaceae; genus Physcousia. Next base: position 28,507 of record CAMVUB010000005.1, on the reverse strand, counting down.
CCATCTGGGCATGACCTGCGACCCTGTGTGCGGCCTGGTGCAGATTCCTTGCATCGAGCGCAACGCCTTCGCTGCCGCCCGTGCCCTGGACGCCAACTTCTACGCCTCGCTCTCCGACGGTCAGCACCGCGTCTCCTTCGACCGCATCGTGCGCGTGATGAAACAGACCGGCCACGACCTGCCTTCGCTCTACAAAGAGACCTCGGAAGGCGGCCTTGCCAAAATTCAGCGATAAACCATACAACCTCCATAAACAAACATCAAACATGCAATCCGATAGCATCGTCATCATTCCTACCTATAACGAAAAGGAGAACATCGAAAATATCATCCGGGCCGTTACTGGATTGAAAGAACACCCGTTCAACATCCTCGTCATCGACGACGGCTCGCCCGATGGCACCGCCGACATCGTCAAACGCTTGATGGCTGATGAATTCGCGGAGCGCCTGTTCCTGGTAGAACGTTCCGGCAAGCTGGGCCTCGGCACGGCCTACATCGCCGGCTTCAAATGGGCATTGGAGCACGGCTACGAATACATCTTCGAGATGGACGCCGACTTCAGCCACGCTCCCGCCGACCTGCCTCGCCTGCTCGCGGCTTGCAAAGATGAAGGCTATGACATGTCTATCGGCTCGCGCTACGTCACAGGCGTCAACGTGGTGAACTGGCCCATGGGACGTGTGCTGATGAGCTATTTTGCCTCAAAATATGTGCGTATCGTCACGGGGCTCGACATTCACGACACTACCGCCGGCTTCGTCTGCTATCGCCGCGAGGTGCTGGAGACCATCGACCTCGACGCCGTGCGCTTCAAGGGCTATGCCTTCCAGATTGAGATGAAGTTCACAGCCCACAAATGCGGATTCAAGATCAAGGAAGTCCCCGTCATCTTCGTCAACCGCGAGCTGGGCACCAGCAAGATGTCCGGCGGCATCTTCTCTGAGGCAGCCTTCGGCGTGATGCGTCTGCGATGGGACGGGTGGTTTAAGAAATATAAGAAGCATTAATGCAAAAGCTGGTTTTCAACGATGTCCTCTATGTCTCCGACGGCCGTATCCGTCGGGCTGATATTGTGGTAGAGGGTGAATACATCGCCCAAATCACCAACAAGGAAGAAATCCCTCAGCTGTCCCCCGCCGGGGGACTACAGGGGGCCAACCCTCAACCCTCAGCCCTCAGCCCTCAGCCCTCACTCCTTCTCCCCGGCGTCATTGACTCCCACGTCCATACCCGCGAGCCGGGTATGACACACAAGGGCGACCTCACCACCGAGAGCCACGCCGCCGCTGCGGGCGGTGTCACCACCATCATGGACATGCCCAATGTGGTTCCGCAGACGACCACGTTGGAAGCCCTGCGCGACCGCCAGGCAATGGGTGCAGCCCACGCCTTCGTGAACTATAGCTTCTACTTCGGTGCCACGAACAGCAACGCCCACCTCCTACCCCACCTCGACCCCAGCACCGTGCCAGCCGTAAAGCTCTTCATGGGCAGCTCGACAGGCGGGATGCTCGTGGATCACGGCGAGGCCCTGCGAGCCGTCTTTGAGCAGTCACCCCTGCTCATCATGGCTCACTGCGAGGACTCTGCCATCATCGCCGAGAATATGCGTCAGGCACAAACGTTGTACGGCGATGATCCCGACGTCTGCCATCATCCTGAGATTCGCAGCCGCGAAGCCTGCATCGCCTCCTCGCGCCTGGCGATTCAATTGGCACAAGAGACCAACGCCCGCCTTCACATAGCCCACGTGACTACAAAAGAAGAGCTAAAGACCCTCTCCCCGCTCCCCAGCTCTGTCACCCTCGAAGCCTGCATCCCTCATCTCCTCTTCACTGATGCAGACTACACTACCCTCGGCACCCGCATTAAATGCAACCCCGCCGTGAAGACGCGCGAGGACCGCGAGGCGCTGCGCAAAGCCCTCACCGACGGCCGCATCACCACCATCGCCACCGATCACGCCCCACACCTGCTCTCCGAGAAAGCCGGCGGCTGCAAGCGGGCCGTATCAGGCATGCCGATGGTGCAGTTCTCACTACCTGCTATGCTGGGACTCGTCGAAGAGGGCGTGCTGCCTATCACACGAATGGTGGAGCTCATGTGCCACAACCCAGCCCGTCTGTTCCACATCGCCGGGCGCGGCTTCATTCGCGAAGGCATGAAAGCAGACCTCACCTTCGTGCGCCGTCAGCCCTGGACACTCACTGCCGACAAGATCGTCAGTCGCTGCGGCTGGAGTCCGCTCGAAGGGCACACCTTCCCCTGGCAGGTGGAACAAACCTATTGCAACGGCCGTCTTATATATAATAAAGGTGTATTTGCCGACGGGAACAGCCATGCACAAGCCCTCCAGTTTTGTGAATTGAAAATTGAAAATTGAAAATTATTCATTGTCCACTGTCCATTATCAATTAGTTGAAGTAGCACCCTACATCAACTGGCTGTACTTCTTCCACGCGTGGGGCTTCCCTGCGCGCTTCGCTGCCATTGCCAACGTCCACGGCTGCGACAGCTGTCGTGCAGGCTGGCTCGCCAGCTTCCCGGAAGAAGAACGGGCGAAGGCTGCCGAAGCCATGCAACTGCACAAGGAGGCACAACGGATGCTCACCACCCTCGCAGCCCAGGGCTACCAGACCCATGTCCGCTTCGGCCTCTTCCCCTGCAACAGCGACGGCGACGATATCCTTGTTGAGGACGCTGTGCCCGACGGTTCACCGTCGGGTCACACCTGCCTTTCTTTACTGCGCCAGCAGTCCGCCCCTTTCCTCTGCCTCGCCGATTTCATCCGTCCCGTGAACCCCGAGGCCCAGCGCGATTGCATCGGCATCTTCGCCGCCTGTGCCGACGAAGGCATTGAACAACTCTATGCTGACGGCACCCCCGCTGCCGACGCCTACAAGCACCTGCTCTGCCAGACCCTCGCCGACCGCCTTGCGGAAGCCGCCATCGAGCGCGCCCACGAAGCCATCCGTAAGTTCTACTGGGGCTATGCACCCGACGAGCAGCTGTCCATCGCCGACCTCCACGCCGAGCGCTTCCAAGGTATCCGTCCCGCTGTGGGCTACCCCAGCCTCCCCGACCAAAGCCTCAACTTCGACCTCGACCGCCTCATCGATTTCTCCTCCATCGGCATCCGACTCACCGAACACGGCGCGATGCAGCCCCACGCCAGCGTGAGTGGCCTGATGATCAGCCACCCACAAGCCCGCTACTTTAGCATCGGTCCTATCGGCGACGACCAGTTCCTCGACTACGCCCAACGCAAAGGGCGCAGCACCGAAGCACTACGCCCTTATCTATCTACGCTCCTTGCGGTCACTCATACTGCAGGATGAAATGTTCGGCCACGGGCAGGAAACGGTCGTGGCCGATGGCATTCAAGTGGGCATCGTCTGTGCCTTTCCCTCCCTGAAAGAAAATCTTGCGGAACTGCTCATCAGCAGCAAAGATATTGCTGTTTCTGGCGGCATCAAACACGGGAATACCATAGGAACCGCACACCTCAAGCATCGCGTCCACGACTTGCTGGCGCAGGCTACCTGTGAAGTTCTCACAAGTCCAAGGAGTAAAGAAGAATATCTTGGCAAGAGGGTATTTCGCAATGAGACCCGTGCAGAGGATGCCGAGGCGCTCCTTGAAGGCATCCACGCCAATAGAATCGATTCTTCCCGTGCGCCCATCGTTGTGTCCCGCGATGACAACTACATAGTCCAGCGAATCCTTCATCTCCGCATAACGCTTGTACATGCCCGTCCCCCACTGCTTCAGGTCGAGTGCGATGCAGTTGCCGTTGCGCCCGTAATTGAAGTAACGCATCTGATGTTTCTGCGCAAACTTATAGTGCCATGTATTCTCTATCGGCTCGCGGTGATTGCGCACATAGCTGTCGCCGATAACACCTATCTGTTTACCTTTCAAAGGATCATCTTGAACCACCTGCGCGCTGCCAATGACGCTGGCAAGCCCGAAGAAAAGGGTTAATAAAATTTGTTTCATAATCTATTCATGTTTCAATTCTCAATTTTCAATTTATCGGCTATCCCATGCCTATTAAGGAACAGATAGATGGTGTTCTGCGCCATGAAGTCGCGTGACATATACCAGATGCCGTCGTACTGTCCGTACTTGCCCCACGAGTTCTTCACCATGTAGAACGGTTTGCCGTTCTCGTCAACGGCCTTGCCGTAGATGAGCATCACGTGGTCATAGGTGAAGCGCCAGTCGTCCCACCGTTCCTGTCGCAGCTGCTGCGAGGGCTGCACGCTGTCGGGTAGCATCGCCAGCAGCGATGCAACTATTAAAGCATAAATAGAGTGTATTTTCATTACCATCTGGGTTTCATCGATTTATAGTATATGCATTATTCGCAATACAAAGGGTGCCAACAGGGCTGTAAGCAAGCCGTTGAGGATAAGCCCCAGTGAGGCATAGGTGCCGTAGGTCTCTCCTTTCTCCATCGCCCGCGATGTGCCGACGGCGTGAGAGGCGGTACCGATGCTCAGGCCCTGAGAGTACGGATTCTTGATGTGCCACACCTCCAGGACCTTGAAGCCGAAGACGGCGCCGAAGAGCCCCACGGTGACCACGATGGCCGCCGTGAGCGACGGGATACCGCCCATCGCCTGACACACCTCCATGGCGATAGGTGTGGTCACGGACTTTGGAGCCAGCGAGATGATGGTCTCGCGCGAGGCCCCAGTCAGCTGTGCGATGCCCACGACACTCACCAGCCCTACGATACAGCCAGCCAGCTGCGAGAGGAAGATGGGCAGGAACTGACGGCGAATCTGGCCGAGATGCTGATACAGCGGCACACCGAGTGCCACGATGGCCGGTTTCAGCCAGAACTCGATATAGCCGCCCGCCTCGGAATACGTCTCATAGCTGATGCCCGTCAGCTTCAGCAAGCCGATCAGCACCACGATGGTCACGAGGATGGGATTCAGCACAATCCACCCCGTCCATTTCTGCAGCTGCCGCGCGGCGTAGAAGATGCCGAAGGTCAGCGCCAACAAGATGATATGATTCTGCAATAACTCCATTCCCTCAATCTTTCAATTTTTCAATCTCTCAATCTTTCAATCTTTCAATCTTTTAAACCCTGATGCGTCCACCCTGTCACGATGAGCACCAGCACCGTGCTGACCACCGTAGCCACGACAATCGGCACGAACTCTGCCTTGATGACATCCAGATATAGCATCAGCGCCACGCCGGGCGGCACGAAGAAGAAGCCCATATTGGAGATGAGGAAGTCCGACATGCCCTTCACCCACTCCACCTTGATGGCCTTCATCTGCAGCAACGCCGCCAGCAACAGCATCCCGATGATACTGCTGGGAATGGGAATACCCGTCAGCCACACGACCAACTCGCCGAGGGCCAGACACCCGAAGATGATGAAACACTGTCGTATCATTGAGGAATCTCTTTTGTAGCCCTATAAATCGTGGTGATGCCGAAGGTGAGCGTCTGATGGGTGATGCCGCTGAAGCCCGCAGCCGCGAGGCGCTCACACATCCCCTTGCCCCACACGAAGTTCTTCACGCTGCGGTTGAAGTAGTTAAAAGCCGTCTTATCCTTGCTCAGCAACCGCCCCACACGCGGCATGACATGCGAGAAGTACAGGTCATAAGCCCATGCCATCACCTTATTCTCGGGATAGGAGAACTCCAGGATCATCAGCTCACCACCCGGTCGCAGCACCCGCTGCATCTCGGAAAGGCCCTTGTGCAGGTCCGAGAAATTACGCACCCCGTAGGAACAGGTGACCACATCGAAGCTGTTGTCGTCAAACGGCATCTCCAGCGCGCTGGCCTGCATGAAAGTGATGTGCTGTTGCAGGTCCTGCCGCCGCACCTTCTCCTCACCGATGCGCATCATCTCTGCCGAGAGGTCGATGCCCGTGATGTGGAACGCCGTGCCACACTTCTCCAACCGGCGCGCCAGCGCTATCGCCAGGTCTGCGGTGCCGATGGCCACGTCCAGGCACTGCAGCTTCGCGCTCCCCTTCGTGCCAATGCCCTTCACCGCCTTACGGCGCCACCATTTGTCGATATTGAGCGACAGCAGGTGGTTCACGAAGTCATACTTCTTTGCTATGCGGTCGAACAACGACCCTATATTCTGCTTTTCATTCATCGTTCGTTATTTGTTAATCATCAATCATCATTCTTCAATCATCACTAATCTTCCTTTCTGCGCACAAAACTACATAAACTTCCCCAAACACACCTCCTTCTCCCCTTAAATTAAATGTTTCTTAACAAAAACAGTCCGCACACAGCACGCCCTTATCTCCCGAAGTGGCCGGGGGTGGGACGGTAGCGTGTTTGGGCACCGCTGCCTAAGGCAACGAGACTTCCTTCGCAGACAAGGCGACGGAGGAGGGTGGTGATGCGCTTGTGCGTCAGGGTGAGCTCAAAGGCGAAGGCGACATCCTTGTGGGTGACGGTGTCGTGCGTGGCAAAAAGCTCCGTGAGGGTGGTGTCAATCTTGGCGTCATCCATGTGGAAGACCTGACCGTATGGCGACTGATCCACAGGGAAACGGCGTACCTGCTGCAGCAGCTCGCGGTCGGGAGTGAACAGGATGTCATCAACGTGGACATCGCGCCCGTGGTAGTAAGCCCCGCTCTTGTCGCTGTTCTCCTTGACTTCGATACTGCCCTTCAGCGAGAGGCGGAAGGTGCCGATTCCGGGCAGCAGGACGGCATTGCCCTTCTCCATTTCGTGCAGCATCACGCGCTGTAGCGTGTCCAGCGCAGCTATCAGCTCCCCTTTAGGCATCAACGAGGGCAGGCGCGAGCTGCCGTCCTGATACTCCACCGCATCCACTGTGGGGCGGTGCTCCAGGCGTGGCCGCAGGCTGCGCAGCCACTGCTCGTCCGTTAAGTGCTGGCTGGCGGCATCTGCCAGAGTCACGCTTCCGTCCTTCTGAGCCTCCTGTATCCCTGTCGTTCTGTTCTCTGTCTTCTCGATGGGCAGCAACCCACGCTTTGCAATTGTAAATCTAATGGCCATATAGGTGATAGGTGATTAGTTATGGGTTAACGGTTATGGGATAACGGTTATAGGTGATGGGTTGAATCGTGTTCGTTTACGCTGCAAAATTAGTCATTTTGCCCGAAATGACCAAATCTTTTGCCCCAAACCATACAATCTTTTGCACGAAAAACCACCATGTGTTGTTTAATCCATCATGATGGCACAATGAATCCATCATGATGGCACAATCAATCCATCATGATGGATTCATCTCCACACCACTATAAAACCCGCAACGGGGCACAATAATGTCCGCAATGGAAGAGCACCCTTCGCGAATTATTCCTGCTATGTGCGGACTGTTTTTGTTAAGAAATATTTATTTTTTCGAGATTGACGGATTACGAGGGATTTTCGCGTGGGGGTAAAGGAATAATGTATAACTTTGCAGCGGAAACATAAATGAATGACCCGTTAACCAATACAAAATGAAGACAAGAATAGTCCTATCATTCATCCTCGCTCTCGCCGCCACGGGCGCGATGGCACAGGATAAGCTCATTCGCGTTATCGAAAACCCTGAATCGTCTCGGAAGCGTCCACAGACCGTTTTCTACGACAGCGAGAAGACACGGTTGTTGATGCCGCAGGGGGCGACGTTCGGTGTGGAGTGCATTCCATCGTTCCAACCAGAATGGACGCTTACCTACGACTCCCTGACCTGTTCGCTGGTTTACAAAGAGGCACAAAAAAGCATCTGGCACGCCACGTGGACTGCTTGGCGCAAGCCGAAGGGAAAAAGCGGGCGCAAGAAACCCGCATGGCGAAAGCATCCGAAGGACTATGAGGCACCCGAAGTGAACACGTTCAAGTGTGCCATCACAAGCGAGCAGACGGCTATGCTGCAGGCGATTTGGACGAGCGCAGTCGGATCGGCCGAGGATAGGGAGGATGGTATGCTCGACGGAGTGACATGGCTTTATTTCATCAATGGACAACGGGCAAAAGGTCGAAGCGACAAGCTTCCGTTTGTTAAGTTCACAAACGAACTGGCTAATGCTGTCCGCAATGGTGATGCTAGTCGTACGGATTCGCTCATCGGAAATGAATTCCAGCGCATTGTGTCAGGATTGGAAATCGTGTCGTCGTTAGAATAATTCGCAACGTTGCTGTATGCCCGTGCGCTGTGCGATGATTTTTTTGTTAAGAAATATTTAATTTGTGGGGATGGCTGTTTAACTGTAGGGCGTTTCTTCGTTATATAGGTGTAATGACACAAGAAGCGTTCATACATATCTCCTGTGAAATGCGTGCACGGGCCGTCGGCGTAGCGCTACGGTTCGGGTATGCACAGGATGATGCAGAGGACATTGCGCAGGACGTGATGCTGAAGCTGTGGTGTCTGCATGAGAAGATTGATGATACGGCACGACTGCAGGCCTCGGTGGCTATCACGACGAAGCACGTGTGCATCGACCGCTGGCGCACGGCACACCTGAATGCGGATATGGACATCGCAACGCACCTCGTGGACGAGGACTCGCTGTACGACCGTCTGGAATATACAGAACTGGAGCAATGGATGAACGAGCAGATAGCGCTGCTGCCATCTACGTCGCGAATCGTGCTGACGATGCGCCAGCTGGAACATCGCGAGCTCAGCGAGATAGCAGAGATCCTTGGCATCAGGCAGAGCTCTGTTTCCACGCTCCTGTCACGTGCACGACACGAATTGTTCAATCAACTAAAGAGGAGGAGCCAACAATGACAAAACAGTATAACAAAAAGGAGATTGCCACCCTCCTCGAAAGGTTCATGGCCGGCGAGAGCACGCTGGCAGAGGAGCAGCTGTTGGCCGACTACTTCCGCACTCACGAGGTGGCTGACGAGTGGCGGGAGTACAAAGAGATGTTCGCGCTGTTCGACAACAGTAAGGTGGACATCGAGCCAGCATTCTCAGGCCGCAGGACTGATACATCATTCATCAATCGTCAATCATCATTCATCATTCGTCTTGCAGCCGTCATGGGCATTGCCGCCGCTGTCATTCTCGCTTTCCTGCTGTGGCCAAAGGGGAACGGCCCCCTTCCGACCTCCCCCAAGGGGGAGGAGTATGATCACCTGAGGGAAAGGGCTGAGGCTGAGGCAACGACACAGCAGCCGGTGGAGGTCGCGACAGTGCAGCCGCAGCAGGAAGCTTCTTCCAAGGTGCTGACGGAGCAGAAGCGCAAGAAAGCAATCCCCAATCCTATCGTGAAACCGCAGCATGAGGAGGTTCCCGACGAGCCACAAGCGATGGAGGAAACGGAAGAACCCATAGACCTCTATGAGGCCTCATATCGGCCGCCGATGGAAGAAATGATGACGGTTGAAGAGCTGCACGCCCGTGGAAACCGGCTGACGGAGAACATACGGCAACAGCTTCAAGCCAACAATGTCCCATACTAAAATTGCACAACGATGAACAAGTTTGCATCTTTCCTTATTCTTATAACCACCTGTATCACAGCGCACGCCCAGGTGCGGCCGGAGATGAGCCGACTCTTTGACGAGCTCAAGGGTATCGGCATAGAGAACCTTGATATCATCAAGTCGGGAGGCTTGGATGGCCCTTATCAGCTGCACTATTCTATAGCGCTTGATTACCGTCCCAAACATTACCGTAAAGCCTCAGGTCCAGCCTTGGACTCCTTGTTACAGCGGGACAGAAGCCTGCAGGAACAGCGCCTGGCTGCCGTCCGCCGTACCCTCGACGAATTGCAGGCAGAGGCACGAGAGAGCTATCATTATGAATATCACCATGAAGGAAAGGATACCATCGTCTATTCCATGAACCTTACCCATAACAACGAATGGCTCATGGTCAGCGGTGAGCATAACCAGCGGCACTTCTATTCTGACGAAAGTCTGTATTTCAGCTATACCCCATATCTTCAGAAAGAGATGGGATATGCAGGACGTCTTAACTATTTGGTCACGCTACCGCAGGATAGCTTCGACATCACTCCTTATACCGAGGAGATGCTGGCTGCCGACATCGACAGCCTGTTCAGGCTGCATCGCATCAAGCCGCGCAAAGCGCTTTGGCAGCACGATCAAGAGTATTCGAAAGCGTATTTGGAATCCATCAAGCACACAGGTGACTATAGATATTGTCGTGGAGGTGGGGATATAGACCACCTCGAGGGCGTCACGAATGCAACCATTTACACCGTACCGCTGGATAAAGCGCAACAGGCGCAGCAGCTTCTTGCCGCGTTTGACAGTTTGGCGCAGCAATATGCCAAGCACCTGCACAGCGAAGCTCACTACACATACCACTATAACACCACTTTCAAGGAACCCATCTGGGCACCGATGCTGACGATAACATCTGTGGACCGGCAGTTAACCCCCTCACAAATGTACACCTGTGAGCTCGACCTTAAACGTGATGAATTCGGCTATCATTTCGTCGTCGCTCAAACTCACGGCACCTTGTGGCTGCCTCGCCATTGGCCATCCACGAAGAGTGACATCAACGGCCAGCGGACCTACTTCAAAGGCATGAAGCCAAAAGAGGAGCGCAAGTGAATACTATAGAAACGTTTAACTTCCTTTATTGTCCAACTGTTGGGGGGGCACATCATTTTGATTCTTGCTGATTTCCGTGAGTCCATCCGCAAGAAGAATGAGTGGATAAAGCAGGCAGACGAAGAGTTTAAGAGGATTCGCGAAGAGCGCAGGCAATTAGCTTTATAGCTACAGAAATCCAATCCTCGGCTTAAGGATATCTTCGCTGAGTTCGATGAGACCATTAGCATACTGACCAATAAACCAGAGTAATCACGCGCCTCATTGCCACAATGCCTAACAAATAATAAAAGTGTATTTCAAATCTCCCCGCTACGTCTCACGACGCGGCGGGGAGAGGTGCCTATAGGTCTTCTGTTTATTAACTAAATCTATCTGCTTTATAGAAACCAATTTTCAAAAGGACCTACTTGAACATGTTCTGCTTGATCATCTGCTGGATGTCCTCGGGAGCGTTCTTTGTCTTGCAGCAGTTCACGATGTACGTCACAAGTTTTTCGGGCAGTTGGGTCTTCTTCCAAATGTCGTGACGCTTCATCCATGTGCCTTTGGTCGTGGTCTTGTCAATCCAGGTGATGGCATCCTTGATAGCAGGGCGGCCCATCTCGGAGTACCAACCGTCCTTAAGGGAATAGGTGCCGTACTCGTGAGGCAACACGACGCACTTGCCTTCCTTCGTGAGTGCAATCTCGGCGCAGGCGTACTCGCCATCCGCGCCATAGAACTTGAATTGGGTATAGCCCGACTCTTTGCCACAAACGGTCTTTTTCTCGCCCTCCCACTGCATGGACTCCATCAGCCATACGCCGACAATCTCCTTGTCATCGATTTTCACGTTCTGAGCGAACCCCATGGCTGTTGTCATGAGCAAGGCAGCCATGGTCATAATCATTTTCTTTTTCATACGTTTAAAGTTTTAATGGGTTAGACATCAAGTGATTTGTCGCTGCAAAAGTACGGGCTATTCACGATGCAGGCAAGGATTTCTGTTTGCATCCGCTTTGCAATTGACAGGCAAACTCCTTGCAAACTCTTTACGCCCCGATGGAGAGGATGAAATCATCCCAGTCCTTCGTGCCGCCTTTCCGCCCGAATACTTTCTTGTAAAGTCGGCTGCGGACGGTGCTGATGGTGCTTACGTCGCGAGAGAGCACAGCAGCGATGTCCGTGGGTGCGATGCGCAGCTTGATGAGCAGCGATGTTTGGTATTCCAGTTCCGACATCGGATAGAGCATGCGCAGCTGACTGGTGAAGCCGGGATAGACTTTCTTCATCTGTTCCTCAATGCTGCTCCAGTCATCCTCTTTCAGCCTCAGCCCCGTGGCGATGCGACGCTGTAGTGTCTGGTAGTCTTGGGAACTGAAATACTCGTTCTCTATCCGCTCGATAGCATTGCGAATTGGTTGTGGGCGCTCGTCGTGCTCTTCGCGAATCTGCTGTAGCTGCAGTTGCAGACGAAGCTTCTCCCTGCGATTGTTCAAGGCGATGTGTGCAATCAACAGAATCAGGAGAACACTAAAGATGGTGGCATAGATGAGCACATGAATGACATTGGCCTGCGTCCGTTCCTTGGCTGAGAGCACAAAGCGGTGCGTTTCTTCTTCCTGGCTATTGCTGAGAATGATGGCGCTTATCTCTTCACCCCACTCATCGGCTATCTTGTCAGCACGATGCCATGTGTAGAGGATGCCGTTGCGCTGAATCGTCATCGTCGTGTCATCCTGCATGGTTAATGGTCGTGGGTCGTCATCTTCTAAATAGAGATATTCGCCACCGCCTTTGTTGATGAGGGTGATATTGCTTTGAAGGTACGGCTGATGAACGACCATCGCCGATGCTGTCCGCGTGAGGCTACATTGGAGCATCATGCTGTCACCCTCGTAGATGCGCAGCGGCCTCATGTCCTGAACGGGGAAGGTCTCTACGCCGCCCATCGGATATTCCACTTTCGACAGCACCCACGCCCCTTGCAGCAGGTGTTCACGTGGTTCCCCGGAAGAGCTGCAAGCAGTCAGCAGCAGGCTTAATAATAAGTAAGAGTGTATTTTCATCTTTCTTCGCTTTGTTTAGCGTGTGCAAAGATAGGCTTATTCTTCTATATATCGGTCTGAAACGACTTTGCAAAGTGTTTGCATCATGACAAAATGTCCCGCCGCATCTCACGACGCAGCGGGGCTGAGTGTGCCTATAGGTCTTTTGTCGTTTACTAACTAAATTTATTAGCTCGAGCGTGCTCGCTTCATTCTCGGGGCTCTATTGAAGCCGGAATGTTACGGGCAGATGGAAGCTGACGCGGACGGGCTTGCCTTTGTCCTTGCCTGGATTCCAGCGCTTGGGCAGGGCTTTGACGGCACGCTCGGCCTCAGCCTTGAGGGCTGCGATGCCTTCCTCCTGATGCTTGGCAGCTTCGACCTGTTCGGGAGTCTGTGCCTGAATCTTATACGTCACCCTCACTTCCGCCAGTTCCTTTCCGCTCTTAGGATCAACAACTTTCGAAGCGCTGATGTTGGAGAGCGTGCCGTCCTTCTCCACGATGAAGTGGACGAAGACACGTCCCTGCACACCCCACTCCTGCGCGGCCTTGGGATAGCGGATGTTTTGAGCTATGAACTGGTAGAGTGCTTCTTCGCCACCCGAATACTCGGGCAGCTGTTCGCATTTCTCATAGACCTTGTCGTTGATGCTGTCTTTGGTCTCGATGATTATGGCTCCGTTGTGTCCTTTTTCGCCATATACAGCTGTAGCCGATTCTGCACCGAGGATGGTGGCGTGCTCGATATTGTCAGCCCGGAGATTGGGTTGGCGTTTAAACTCGTCGGCACTCATTTGACGGCCATTGACCACGAAAAGCGTTTCCTCGTCGATGGGCGTGAGGCATGTGTCGGGTTTAGTGATGTTCGGCGACTCGTCAGGGCGCTGGTCTCCGTCTGTGATAATGGATGACGATGCCTTGTCGGCAATGGTGCGAGCCAGCGAATCGATATTGGAGAGTAACAGCATGGCAGCTGCCACGGGCACGAAGAGGATGTACTTGGCCATCCCCGTTCGGCGGGTTCTGCGTAAGTTCATCATAATGATTCTACGTTTTAAGGGTAAGACATTGAAGTTATTTGCAATCGTAGCTACGTTCGTTTGAGTGGCAAAGCCGAGGAGGCGGTATTGGTAGGCTTTCAAAGCCCCTCCCATTGGGATGGGAGAAAGGGAGTCGGCGACGGCTTTATCCGCAATGTATTCGAGATTCATGCGCACCTCGCGGCGCATGAGCCAGGCGGCAGGGTTCCACCAGAAGAGGATGCAGACTACCTGTGAGAAGAGGATGTCGAGGGTGTGCCAGCCGCGCACGTGGGCTTGCTCGTGGATGAGCACCTCGCTCAATGTCTGCTCGTCCATGCCGTCGGGATGGATAAAAATCCACGGACCGAAGGAGAAGGGACTGCAAGGACGAGGAAAGTAATAGAATGAAAAGTGAAAAATGTCGGCTTCGCCTCCAAGTGAAAAATAAGAGTTACCTTTGTCCTCAGTGGTATTGGGTAATTCGTATTTTTCACTTTTCACTTTTTCACTTTTCATTCTTTCGCACGTACACCTTAAATATATAATGTATGCAATCTGCCAGAGCAGCTTCGCAGACATCCACACGACCGGGATGAGGTAGAGGAGGCCCCAGATGGCGAGCACACCCACGAACCACATGCCGCAGCCGGGCTCTTCCTGCTGGATGCCCATCGCAGCGACGCGCGTGGCGGTGACTTCCAATGAGGGAAGGACATAGGTCGCGTAGTCGGAAGCCACATTCATGGCTGCGGCATCCTCCTGCAGCCAATACTGCACATTCCACAGCGGCAGCAGGAAGGCAGTCAGGTAGATGCCCCATAGCATCGCACGGCGCACACCGAAGAACGTGTCCCTGTGCATCACCACCTGAAACAGCAGGCAGAGCAGGGCGAGGATGATATTGAGTTTAATGAGGTACAACATATAATAATGTAAAATGGACAATGACGTTTATAGTCGATTATCAGTTTTCTATTAAATCAATGATCTCTTTGAGCTCTTTGGGCGAGATGCGCTGCTCGCGGGCGAAGAAGGTGACGAGCTCCTTGACGGAGCCGTCGAGGAAACGATCGACGAGCGAGCCGAGTTTTGTCTTGCCGTAAGACTTCTTCTCCACGATGGGCCAATAGACGTAGCCACGTCCTTGCGAGCGATGCGCCAGATAGCCCTTGCGCTCCAGCGACTGGAACGTGTTCTGAATGCCGTTCAGCAGCGGCTGTGGTTCGGGATAGAGGTTGAGCACCTCACGCGGCGTACACTCGCCGAGCTGCCAGATGCGCTCCATCACTTCTTCTTCCTTTGCACTTAACTTAATCATGACAACATTTAAGGATTTACTCGTTTTTTCGTTCTTTAATAGTCCGCTCGATAACCTCCATTAGCGAATCCGCCTTGTAGGTGAGGTCGCGATTTACAGATTTCTTGCAGGCTTTCAGGAAGTGCTTGGCGGCGTATGGGTCGCCAGCCGCCAGCGTATCTTTCGCGCAATAATAATAGCTCCACGCTACCGTCTGTGGAGTGTCGCAAGAGCTTGTTGATGCGAGTACGCTCATGATGAGCAATGCTGCGAATAGTTGAGTTTGACGTGCCTTTTTCATCGTTGAAAAACTTTTCGACGGTGCAAAGGAATAAACAATCTTTCAAATGTGCAAGAGTTACTCTCCTAAATTAAACATCTTTAAATGTTGAATCGCGTTTGTGCCATGAAAACACAGCCCTACACAGGGCTGCGTAGGGTTCGTAATGTTTCCGGCGAAAAAATCTGTGTTGACAGCTTCGCGCATTATCTGTGCGCTGTGCGGACTATTTTTGTTAAGAAATATTTAATTTGTGGGGATTGAGGGATTTCGAGGGATTTTCGCGTGGGGGTAAAGGAATAATGTATAACTTTGCAGGCGAAAAAGAAAGAAATGATGAAAGAGCTATTGAAACGATATTTTGACCTTCGGGCTGATAAGGTGCCGGAGGAGGTGACGATTGCGAACATCAAGGCGGATGCCTCGTTCCGGGGTGCTACGCTGTGGGTGCTGGTCTTTGCCATCTTCGTGGCCTCGCTGGGACTGAACGTCAACAGCACGGCCGTCATCATCGGTGCGATGTTGATTTCCCCGCTAATGGGGCCTATCGTAGGCATGGGGCTGGCTGTTGGCATCAACGATCTTGGGATGCTGAAGTCGTCTGCCAAGAACTATGCCGTGGCGACGCTCGCCAGTGTGCTCACGGCCACCATCTTCTTCCTGCTGTCGCCGTATAAGGAGGTGCAGTCGGAATTGCTTGCACGCACCTCGCCGACGCTCTATGATGTGATGATCGCCTTCTTTGGCGGTGCTGCCGGCATCGTGACGATTGCTACGGGCGGCAAGGGTAATGTCATTCCCGGCGTAGCCATCGCCACGGCGCTGATGCCCCCGCTCTGCACCGCAGGCTACGGCATCGCCACGGGGCAGTGGCTGTTCTTCTTAGGGGCCTTCTATCTGTTCTTCATCAACACCGTCTTCATCTCGCTGTCCACCTTTCTGGGCGTGCGTCTTATGGGATTTGAGCAGAAGCAAGAGGGCACTATCGAGCACAAGCGGCGAACGCGCAATATCCTCATGGGCATTATCCTGTTGACGATGGTGCCAGCGGCATACCTGACGCTGAACCTGGTGCGTAAGAGCATCTTCGACCAGAATGTAGAGCGGTTTGTGGGTAAGGAATTGGCGTGGCAAGGCACTAAGATCATCTCCCAAGAGGTGCAACCAAAGGATAAGCAACTGCGCGTGGCGCTCATCGGGCGCCCGGTAGAAGCCGAGAAGATTGCGATGGCGGAGAGCAGGATGGCGGACTATCATCTGGGTGAGTACCACCTCTCGGTGATTCAAGGGTCGCAGCCTGACAGCCTGATGCGTCTCGTGGGGCAGCTCCAGCTGTCGAAAGCCGATTACACGGAAACCGCCCTGCAGCAGAACCAACTCATACGGGAGTTGGAGGTTGCGCTTAACCGCTATGAATCCATTGCTTCGCTCTCAGAACAGCTGCGCCCGGAGCTGCAGGTACTCTATCCCCACATCCAGTCCCTGTCATTAGCACGTACGCAAGAGGTCCGCACGGATACGACACTCACTACGCACGTTGTCGTGGCTATCGTCAGGACGCATCCCCGTTCCACGTTGTCGGACGAGCAGGTGCGTCAGCTGGCTGCATGGCTGAAAGCACGCGCTGTTGCCGATTCACTACGCGTGGTGGTAGAATAAGCAGAAATATTTAATATCTTGCGCCGGGGCCACCTTGACCGGGACCACCTTGACCAGGGCCACCGGAATTGCCTGTATAGGAGGAGAGGGAGACGGAGGAACCGCCGCTGACGGAGGCGCCGAGGGTGGCGAGGCCGCCGAAGTAGGCGGTGCCACCGGTGACGCTGACGGCGGACTGGAGCGTGGGCTGTGAGCAGCCGGAGACAACGAGCCCTGAGCCGCCGCTCAGCGGAGTCTGGAAGACGAGGGTGCTGGAGCCTACGGTGAGCGCATACAGCGTGCTGGCAGACCACGACGAAGCCTGATAGCAGGACTGCGTGAGGCTGGAGCTGGATTCGAGGCCGCCCACGGCGACGATGGTGCCGCCGGTGACATAGAGCTTGTAGCCGCCCTCGGTGTTGGCGTCGATGGCGACCTCGGGCTGTCCGGAGCAGATGGCATAGACGGTGCCGCCCTTGATATAGCAGTTGCCGTTGGCATCGAGGCCGTCGTTGTTGCGGCCGTGGGCATAGATGTAGCCGCCGCTGATGGTTATGGTGCTCTTAGAGTTGACGGCGTCGTCATAGGCATAGCTGGCCACCTCGCCGCCCGTAATCGTGAGCGTTTTCTTTGTCTCGATGCCTTCGCCGTTGGTGCCGCCGGTGCGTACCCAGAGGCGACCGCCGCTGATGGTGATATCACTATCGACCTTGATGCCCTTGGGCGATGCGGTGTCGCCGTTGCTGCTGTAGCGACTGCCCGTGGTGACCACATAGACACTGCCGCCATTGAACTGGGCTTCCGTGTCCACGCTGATGCCCTTGCCGCCAGCCCCCGTGCTCTTCAGCCGCAGCTCGCCGGCGTTCACGGTGAGCGTGGAGTCGGCCTTGATGGCTGCCGCGCCCTTGGCCTCCTGGTCGTCGCTGTCGTAGGTGCCGCCGCCAGTGGTCAGCACGGTGGTGCGCCCGCCATTCACGATGATATGGCTCTCACAGTTGATGCCCTTGGCTGCCGCTGCCGACACCTCGACATTCAGGATGCCGCCGTTGATGTAGATGCCGTCGTTGGCCTTGATGCCGTGGTTGGCGGTTGATTTCACGTAGATATTATTGCCTGTGCGGAATATGATATAGTCCGCCGAGTGTATGCCGTTGTTTGTGTTGCCCGTAACGCTGAGCGCGCCGCTGCCGTTGAAGAAGAGCTTTCCCTTGCCGTAGAGGGCGCCCTTGTGGCTGCCACCCGTGCCGTCGGTCAGCGTGTTGGTGGTACCCTCGGCCAGGATGATGAAGGCGCGTTTGCTGCTCAGCAGGTTGAGCGCTGCGGAGTCGGGGTTGGTGATGCTGACGCCGTTGAGCCGGACAGCATATTTCTTATCACCCACAACGGTGAAGGAGCCGTTCGCGGTGGTGCCGCTCAAGACGTAGCACACTTTCTTCACCGAACCGTGGTTGGCGGTGACGTGCCCGCCGTTGACGGTCACCTCCACGCCGCTGACCGTCTTCGCCTCGGGGTTGGACAGGTCGATAGGGATCTCTATCGAGAAAGTGTTGTTCTCCAGGAGGTCCTCCTCGTCGGGGAAATACTCCGCCGCCACGGCCGTAGGCTCTGCCGTTGTCCTGTCGAGGGCGATGTCGAAGGTGGTCAGCTCGCCCGTCGTGGTGGAGGTGCCGCCACCCATGCCGTAGCCGTTCTCGCCTCCTTCCCAACCGTAAATATCATCGTACGGACTTTCAGCCGTACAGCAGGTGATGATTGTGAGTGCCCCTATGAGCATTGAAAGAAACAGGACCTTTTTCATTGTTCTTATTCGCGTGATGATGAATTGATGGCGCGAAGATAGAGAAATCCTGCCATATCAGAAAATCTAATCAATGAATCGTCCGTTTTCTTCAACAAAGCAGTCAAGGAAGGTGTAAGACGCTGTCCTCCCGTGCGATGTGCGATGATTTTTTGTTAAGAAATATTTAATTTGTGGGCAGACGATGAGATTCGCCTGCTTTTTTTGCGTGCGTATAGAAATAATGTGTAGCTTTGTTGCGAAAATGGTATAGGATTATGGATATGAAAAAGCTTTTGTTCGGTTTGCTGGTAGGGCTGTGGGGGTGCGTTTGCGCGTCGGCACAGGAGACCTATCGTTATGCCGAGAGGGACACGAGCGCGCTGTATCTGGACATCTTCCGTCCGGACTCAACAGCCCAAACGACCTTCAAGGGTGTGGCGAAGCCAGCCATCATGTTCGTCTTCGGCGGCGGCTTCAGCTCGGGGCAACGCAGCGACCCGGCCGTGCGCGGCTGGTTCCGGCGGTTGACGGCGGACGGATATACCGTCGTGGCCATCGACTACCGCCTTGGAATGAAGGGCTACCGGATGGGGCGTGGGCTACGCGGTGCCGTGAAGGCGCTGGACCGCTTCCTGCTGTCGCAGCAGATGGGCGTGGAAGATGTCTTCTCGGCGGTAGCATTCCTGGCGAAGCATCCTGAGCTGAACGTCCCGGCCAACAATATCGTCATCTCCGGCAGTTCGGCAGGGGCCATCATCGCCCTCGCCAGCGCCCATGCCATCGCGAGCGGACAGACCGACGGCCTGCCCGAGGGATTTGCCTTCAAGGGCGTGATGAGCTTTGCAGGAGCCATCATCAGCAAGAAGGGCGCCCCCAAGTTCCGTGAGGCTCCCTGTCCCCTACTCCTCTTCCACGGCACAGCCGACAAGATCGTCGCCTACGAGCATTTCGGGCTTCCCCGTCGCGGTATCTGGGGCAGCAGCTATCTGGCCGCGCGGCTAAAAAAACAAGAGAGGAACTACAGCATCTGGCGCTTCCACGAGCGCGGCCACGAGGTGGCAGGTTATATGGACGCAATGTGGAATGTGGAGAAAGCCTTTCTGGAGACGAATGTCATGCAGGGCACCCGCTGCATCACCGATGCCCTCGTGAACGACCCCTCGCTGCCCACCTGGAACTCCCGCGGCCGCGTCAAGACCGCCGATCTGTATAAATGATTAAAGATTAGAGATTAAAGATTAAGGACATGATACACATTCACGAAGAGGCGTTGCGCTGCCTGTTATGCGCAGACGCGCCATGCAGTAAAGTATGTAAGAACGGTGATCCGGCTCGCGCCATCCGTGCCATTCGCTTCGACAATGCGAAGCTGGCCAAGCAGTGGGTCGCCGAGTGTACGGACGAGGAGCTGGAGGCTGCCGAGCAGGCGTGCATCCACTACGACAAGCCCATCCGAATCCGAGAGATGCTGCGCGCCGTTGATGGGTGCGAGCCAGCAACGGACGCCCCGAAGCCCAGCCTCGAGATAGAGTTCTGCGGCATCAAATGCGAGAACCCCTTCTTCCTGGCCTCGTCGGCGGTGTGCACGAACTACGAGATGGTGGCGCGCGCTTTCGACATGGGTTGGGGCGGCGTGGTGTATAAGACCATCTGTAAGCAGGAGATCCGCGAGGTGTCGCCCCGCTTCGATGCGGTGAAGACAGAGTCCTCGTTCTCCGGTTTCCGCAATATGGAGCAGCTGTCGGAGAACCCCTACGAGGAGGATTTCGAGATCCTGCGCCGCCTGAAGCAGAACTACCCGTCGAAGGTGGTCATCGCCTCCATCATGGGTAAGTTCGAGGAGGAATGGATCGAGCTGGCCAAGCGTGCTGAGGAGGCTGGCTGCGACGCCGTGGAGCTGAACTTCTCGTGCCCGCAGATGCGTCTGGCCGGCATGGGCAGCGATGTGGGTCAGGACACGGAGCTGGTGACCTGCTACACGATGAATGTGAAGCAAAACGTGTCGATACCCGTGATACCGAAGATGACGCCCAACATCACGCAGATGGCTCACCCCGCCGCGGGCGCTTACTTCGCCGGCGCCGATGCCATCTCGGCCATCAACACCATCAAGAGTGTCACGATGTCGCCGCTGGCAGAGGTCAGCGGCAAGCAGACGATGTCGGGCTACAGCGGTCGCGCCGTGAAGCCCATCGCCCTGCGTTTCATTCTTGAAATGGCACAGAGCCCTATCCTCAGCGGTATGGGGCATCAGGCTGACGGCTCCATGGCGCAGGTGGCCAGGGCCGTGCAGTTCAGCGGCATCGGCGGTATCGAGACGTGGCACGACGCGCTGGAGTTCATCCAGCTGGGCTGCCGGAATGTGCAGGTGTGCACGGCCGTGATGCAGTTTGGCTACCGCATTATCGACGACCTCACGCTGGGCTTGCAGCATTATATGGCAGAGCGCGGCATCGAGCATCTCGAGGATCTCGTGGGCGAGCAGCTGCCCAACTTCGTGCGGCCTAGCGACCTGGACCGCGAGACCATCGTCTATCCGAAGATCGACCGCGAGAAATGCATGGGCTGCGGACGCTGCTACACCTCCTGCATGGACGGCGGCCATCAGGCCATCGCCTTCGACACGGCGACGCGCCAGCCCCGCATCATTGGCACCAAGTGTGTAGGCTGTCACCTCTGCCGCCTCGTCTGCCCCACGTGGGCCATCGGCCTGACCAAGCGCATTCCCAAGAAAACGAAGGCTGCCTCGTCGGCCGAATAGCATTTGAAAGATTGTGATGTTTAGAATCACTAAGACCTGGCTCCTGATTGCTGCGCTGGCCGTTTGCGGAACGGTCGGCGTGGGGGCGTGCGCTAAAGACAAGTCCGCGTCCACCGAGCAGAGTGAAAGCGGCAAGGTGGCAGAGATCTTGCAACGCGGCACGCTGCTGGCGGGCACGACGGGCGACTACCGTCCGCTGTCCTTCCGAGAGGAGGACGGCACCTACTGGGGCTTCGGCATCGAGATGGCCGGTGAGATCGCCAAGCGGTTAGGCGTGAAGGTGCAGTTCGTGCCAACGTCCTGGCCTACGCTGACGGACGATGTCCTGGCAGAGCCTCAGCTCTTCGACCTCGCCATTGGGGGCATCACCATCACCGATGCCCGTAAGGAGACGATGCTCATGAGCGAGGGCTATCTCGTGAATGGAAAGACGATTCTTTGTCGCGCGTCGGAAGCCGACAGCTACGAGTCGCTGGCCGACCTCAACAAGCCGGAAGTGCGCGTGATGGTGAACCCGGGCGGGCTGAACGAGAAGTTCGCCAACGAGAACCTCACCAATGCTACCATCCTCGTTCACCAGAAGAACGAGGAGATCCCGACGCTCGTCGCCGAGGGCGCAGCCGACGTGATGATCACCGAAATCACCGAGGCGCCCTACTACGTTCAGGCCGACGCGCGCCTGGCAGCCCCGCTGCTGGACAAGCCCTTTAACCACGGCGAGATCGGCGTCCTGATGCAAAAGGGTCAGGAAGACCTCCTGCAGTTGGTCAACAACGTTATTCGCCAAATGAAGTCCGACGGCTCCCTCCGCCGTCTCCACGCAAAATACGGCTTAGTCTATGGCTACGAATAAACAACGAAGGCGCTACAAAGCTGTCACGTGCTTATTGGTTGTCCTGCTTGCGTGGCCGATGGTGGGGAGGGCGCAGAAGGATATTCTGCGGACGCGCGACAGCGTTTTCTTCAAGACGGACGAGGCGCGGCGGATAGGTGACCAGCTGTTGCTCTATCAGCGCGTCACGGGCGGCTGGCCGAAGAACATCAATATGGCGAAGCCGCTGACAGCCGAGGAGGCAGAGGCCGTGCAGGCCAGCAAGTCGCGCCAGGACGACTCGACCATCGACAACCACGCGACCACCATGCAGATGGCATTCCTGGCCCGCCTCTTCCAGCAGACGGGGGACGAGCGCTACAAGGCAGCCTTCTGCCACGGCGTGAAGTACCTGCTCAGCGGGCAGTACGCGAATGGCGGCTGGCCGCAGTTCTGGCCTGAGAACAGGGGTTATCAGGTGCATATCACCTACAACGACGATGCGATGATCAACGTGATGAGGCTCCTGCGGGATGTGGTGCAACACGTGGTCCCTTACGATACGGCATTAGTAGATGAGCCTCAGCGGCAGCGCTGCGAGCAAGCCTTCAACAAGGGCATCGATTGCATCCTGCGCACGCAGATTGTAGTGGATGGCGAGCCCACCGTCTGGTGTCAGCAACACGACCACGAGACGCTGCAACCCGCCAAGGCGCGCTCCTACGAGTTGCCGTCATTCGTCTCCCACGAGAGTGCCACCATCGTCGCCTTCCTGATGCAGCTTCCTGCCCCCGACGAGCGTATCGTACGTGCCGTCAACGGCGCCATGAAATGGTTCGCAGCCCACCAGCTGGAGGGCGACCATCCACTGTGGGCGCGCTTCTATGACCTGCAGGAGGGTCTTCCGTTCTTCTGCGACCGCGACGGGCAGCCTCGGCGTCGCCTGGAGGACATCAGCGAAGAGCGTCGCAACGGCTACAGCTGGTACAGCAAAAGCCCCGCTGCGCTGTTCGAGCAGTATGAGAAGTGGAAAGAGATGAAGATAAAAGAAGATAAATGAAGACAAATGAAGATAGAAGGAGATAAAATGGACGTGGCATTAGTATTGTCGAGCGGTGGTGCCAGGGGCCTTGCCCATATCGGGGCCATCGAGGAGCTGGAGGCACAAGGTTTCCGGATCACCTCTATTGCAGGCTGCTCGATGGGCTCACTCATCGGCGGTGTCTATGCAGCCGGAAAGCTCGCGGAGTTCCGTGAATGGATGAAGACCATCGACAGGAAGAAGATGATGGAACTGACGGATTTCTCGTTCAGCCTGAACCACGTGGCCAAGGGCACGCGCATCATCGAAGCCATCATGGAGTTTGTGCCCGACATGGCCATCGAGGACCTGCCCCTACCCTATTGCGCCATCGCCACCGACTGGAAATCGGGGCGCGAGGTGGTGTTCCGCAAGGGCAGCCTGTTCGAGGCCATCCGCGCCTCCATCTCGCTGCCGGCATTCTACGAGCCCGTGCAACGCGACGGCATGATCCTCATCGATGGCGGAGTGACGAATCCCCTGCCCCTCAATCGCGTGAAGCGCCATGAGGGCGATATCCTTGTCGGCGTGGACGTGAGCGGTCACGACTACGAAACGCAATGGGAGATGCAGCACCAGCTGACAGAAAAGCGCAAGCACAGCACCTCGCTGTCCCAGAAGATCCTCAACCGGCTGATTCCCGACAACCTCGACTTCAACCACTACACGGTGCTCTCGCGCGTCAGTTCATTGATGATCCGCCAGAACTCCATCCTCATGACCCTGCTGGTGCCCCCTGACATCCTCGTGGACATACAGATGAGCCGCTACGGCACTTTCGACTACGACAAGTCCGAGAAGCTGATCGCCATCGGCCAACAGAAGACACAGCAAGCCCTCAAACAATACCCATCCAAATAAGAATAAATGAACATCGAAGAAGTACGCGACTACACATTGTCGCTTCCTGGCGTCACCGAAGACCAACCGTTCGGCGACGACATCATCACCTTCCGCCTGGAGGGGAAGATATTCGTATGCCTGTGGTTGGGCGGTGGCAAGCATGATATGAAGGATTCATCGGAACCGCGGCTGGCGCTGAAGCTGTCGCCTGAAAGGAATGAAGAACTCAGGGAGCAGTTTGCGGCTGTGACACCTGCTTGGCATTGGAACAAGAAGCACTGGAGCGACGTGTATTACGAGCAGATCGCAGATGCGCTGGTGGAGGAATGGATTCGTGAGTCCTACCTGCTCGTGGCCTCGAAACTCCCAAAAACCATCCGGCAAAAGTATATGTTATGAGAACTTCTAAGGATTCCTTCGGGTATAAAGAAGGTTTCCTCATCGGAGGAGGCCTTATCATTGTAGGACTGCTGCTGGAACTGAGCGTCGGGCCTGTGGTGTGGGATGCGTTTGCGTGGCCTGTCAACGGAATTGTGCTGGCAGGATTCCTGGTGCTCATCGCTCTTACATATATATTAAGGAAGAAAGTTTATGCCTTCCAGTTCCTTGGCACGTATCAGGCGGCAATACCGGCGATGGTGTATGCCGTAGTGCTGACGATCATCATGGGACTGACGCGGCAGCAGGTGGGCGGCACATGGATTTACAACATGCTGTCGTTCTGGCCGTTCGTGCTCATCTACGCTTACATCGACGTGATTCTGGGGCTCATCATCCTCAGGAGATGTTTCAGGTTGCAGGTCTCAGGTTTCAAGTGGAAGCGCGATATACCTTTCCTGCTGAACCATCTTGGCCTTTTCATAGCCCTGACCACCGCCACCCTCGGCAGTGCCGACATCCAGCGCGTAAAAATGATTTGCTGCGTGGGACAACCTGAATGGCGTGTGCTGACGCAAGAGCAGACTGTCAAGGAGTTGAATATTACCATCGAACTGAAGCGCTTCATCATGGAGACCTATGACGACGGTAAGCCCAAGCGCTTCGCCTCAGAAATCCAAATCCTCACGAAGAAGGGCGAGAACATCGAGACCACCATCGACGTGAACAAGCCCTACAAGATGGGCGGGTGGAAAATCTACCAGTACGGCTATGACACGCAGATGGGCGCACAGAGCCAGATATCGATACTGGAGCTGGTGCGCGACCCGTGGCTGCCGTGGGTTTATGCGGGCTTCTATATGATGCTGGCGGGCGCGGTAGTGATGACGCTGATGGTACTGTGGCGCAGATTGAGAACAGCTTCCAGGAAGGCGCGTTGGGGATATCTTGCCCTCGCTGTCTTCGCCTCCCTTTTTGCCTACTTCTTCTTTGACAGCTACAACACCAAGACACTGGTGCCAGCCCTGCAGAGCCCCTGGTTCGCGCCCCACGTCTTTGTCTATATCTTCGCCTACACCCTGCTTGGCGTAGCCGTCGTCATCGCCATTTATGGGCTCATTATGAAAAGGTTCAAAGGGTTCAAGGGAAACTCTCAACCCTCAACTCTCAACTCTCAACCGGATTCCCTCGTTTACGTCGGCCTTGCCCTCCTCACCATCGGTATGCTCTTCGGTGCCCTCTGGGCCAAGGAGGCATGGGGTCACTACTGGTCGTGGGACCCAAAGGAAACGTGGGCAGCCCTCACCTGGCTCTCCTACCTCGTATATATCCACTACCGCCTGACGCCAACAGCCAACAGCCAGGAGCCAAGGGCCCATCGGCTATCCGTATGGATGCTCATCATCTCCTTCGTCCTCCTGCAGATGTGCTGGTGGGGCATCAACTACCTACCCTCTGCCCAAGGTTCAAGCGTACACACCTATAACACGAGTGAATAAATGATAATGCATGGAAATTAGAGAAGCAACCATATCGGACGTTGAGGCGATGCTTGCCATCTATGCGCCATACGTGGAACAGACGGCCATCACCTTCGAGTAGTACGACATGATCTGGTTGGCCACAATGAAATGTAGAATATGAAACAACTGCTTACAATTCTCCTCTGCCTGCTGGGGCTTACAAGTACGACGCTGGCACAGCAACGCATGCGCGGCGAGCCCTTCCAGACCGATACCCCCATGGTACACGACCCCGTGATGGCCAAGGAGGGCGACACGTACTATCTCTTTTCCACGGGCTTGGGCATCCAGCGAATGACCTCGAAAGACCGACGGACATGGACGGTGTCGCGCCAGCCCGTAATGACCGTCATCCCCGGCTGGACCACCGACTCCGTGCCGGGCTTTGTCAACCACGTGTGGGCACCTGACGTCATCCGGTGGCATGGCCGCTGGTGGCTGGCCTACAGCTGTTCCACCTTCGGCAAGAACGGCTCCGCCATCGGCTTACTCAGCAGCCGCTCGCTCGCGTCCAACCTATGGAAGGACGAGGGCTGCATCGTGACCTCGCGCCCGAAACGCGACAACTGGAACGCCATCGACCCCAACTTCGTCATCGATGACGCTACCGACACGCCGTGGCTCGTCTGGGGCTCGTTCTGGGACGGCATACAGCTGGCTCGCCTCGACACAACCATGCATCTGGATAATGGACAAGGGACAATGGACAATGGAAAATGGCCACGAACCATTGCCCGTCGCTATCACCCAGACTACAAGCCCACGGAGCCCAATCCCACCTCGCGCTACGCTGGAACCAACGCCATCGAAGCGCCCTTCATCTTCAAGCACGGAGGCTATTACTATCTCTTCGTGTCGTGGGACTACTGCTGTCGCGGCGCCAAATCGAACTACCGCGTGGCCGTAGGCCGCAGCCAGACCATCGAAGGCCCCTACCTCGACCGCAACGGCAAGGACATGGCCGAGGGCGGTGGCACCCTCTTCCTGGAGGGCGACAAGAAGCAATGGGAGGCTGCGGGTCATTGTGCAGCCTACAGCTTCGACGGCGAGGACATCTTCATCTGCCACGGCTACAGCGCCACCATGAACGGCGCCGCCCTGCTCATCCAGCGCCCCATCGCCTGGACCACCGACGGCTGGCCAACGCTGCAATCACCCGAAGGAGAACTCCCATAAGACATAGAACCAATTTTCCACAACACGATTATGAAAGTTTTGATTTTATAAGGCTCTCCAAGAGCCAATGGTAACACCGCTTGGATGGCGGAAGAGGGAGGAGGCTCGTGTGCTGAGGGGGAGTTATCTGACGGAGATTACGAACTCCGAGGAGTTATTGCCTTTGACATTGTCGGCATCCAAATACTTGCCTTGGTATTTGAAGAACCGTTTACCATCACCTTTGTCTGGCGCTAAAATCATCCCCTTCAGATGCTCTGCCAGCAGCTGTGCCTTGATGGTATTCTCGCCAACATCCTCGTTACTCCTCGTCCAGTTAACCGTGACTCCGACCTCCCCTTTGGCATTCGTCCAAGAGCCCGACACACCATTGCGGGTGAGGGTGGGATGTGCGGCATAGTATTTACGCGGACGAATGATGAGAAACGATCTATCGTCGCCGGATGTCTGCGTCGTGAACTGCAGCACGAAATGTGCCTGTTCGGGCTTGCCTACGACCTTCCAATAACCCCATTGCTGCATGTATTCCTTCACGCGCTGCTGTCCCGCCAGCTCATACGTCAACGGGCTGTCTGTGGGGATATACACGCAATTACCTTCGGCAATCAGACTTCCGTGGATGTCCTGTTCATCGATGATGGGAGCCTCTGGAGTGGTATCCTGTACAGGTGCAGTAGCGGCTATGGCCGTCGCAGCCCCGGTCTGCTCGGGTGCGAAAGACACCACGCTACCGTCAGCCTTACGTATCATGAGAATGTTCTCTTTAGCCATGCGCAGGATCGGCGCTCCCTCGCCCGGCTCTGTGCTGTAGAATACATATTTGTCACTCACGTCAACATTCCATGCCTTCACAGGGTCGCCCAGCTTAGCAACAATCAAATCTTGTGCCTGAGCTCCTACGGCCCCAAGCACCAATGCTACAATCGATACTATTCGTTTCATTTGTGTCATTAATTTATTATTATGTGGCAAAGATACATCTTATTTCTGAGGATGTCGCGCTTTCCCCTAGATTTTTTCGCTTTTTATTTGCAGAACAAGAAAAACTTTGTACTTTTGTGCCGTGAAACCAACATATTAACCCCATGAGTACGCAAGCCATGACCAAAACCATTGCCGAATACTTAAAGACTCAGCCCGTCTTGAAAGCATGGATTTTTGGTTCCTTTTCGCGCGGCGAGGAAACACCTCTGAGCGACGTGGATATCCTCGTTAATCTTGACCACTCACAACCCGTAGGGTTCAAGTTCTTTGGAATGTGGAACGATTTGGAGCGACTGCTGGATCGTAGGGTTGATCTTGTAGAGGATGGCGAATTGC
>CAMVUB010000004.1 GCA_947170495.1 uncultured Prevotellaceae bacterium | reverse complement strand
TCGAGGTACACTTCCTCGGCATCGGTATCCGCAAGCAGCAGACCGCCCGCCTCGTGTTCACCTCCAAGACCGGTGCCGGTCTCAAGGCAACCGTCGTTGACCTTGGCAACCGCTTCCGCCTCATCTCTCAGGAGGTTGAGTGCATCGAGCCGAAGCCCATGCCCAAGCTGCCCGTGGCCAGCGCACTGTGGATTCCCCAGCCCACCTTCGAGATTGGTGCTGCAGCTTGGATCCTCGCAGGCGGTACTCACCACAGCGCCTTCTCCTACGACATCAACGAGGAGTACTGGGAAGACTTCGCTGAGATCTGCGGCATCGAGTATGTCAAGATCAACAAGCAGACCAACATCGCCGACTTCAAGCAGACCCTCCGCAACAACGAGGTTTATTTCATGCTGAACAAAGCCCTGAAGTAATATGACAGCAAAACAAATTATTGAAAGTGGTCGCGCCATTCTCGGTATCGAGTTTGGCTCGACCCGTATCAAGGCTGTGCTCATCGACCCTGAGAACAAGCCTATCGCACAGGGTTCCCACACATGGGAAAACCAGTTAGTAGATGGCCTGTGGACCTACTCCACAGAGGCTATCTGGTATGGTCTGCAGGACTGCTACGCTGACCTGCGCAAGAATGTGCTGAAGGAGTACGACTGCGAGATCGAGGCGCTTGCCGCCATCGGTTTCTCGGCGATGATGCACGGCTACATGCCTTTCAACAGCAAGGGCGAGATCATGGTGCCTTTCCGCACATGGCGCAACACCAACACGGGCAAGGCTGCCGCTGAGCTGAGCGAGCTCTTCAACTACAACATTCCCCTTCGTTGGAGCATCAGCCACCTCTACGAAGCCATCCTCGACAACGAGGAGCACGTGGGTGACATCAAGTTCCTGACCACCCTCGCCGGCTACGTTCACTGGCAGGTGACGGGTCAGAAGGTGCTGGGGGTGGGCGATGCCAGTGGTATGATTCCCGTAGATCCCTTCACGAAGACCTACGACGCCACGATGGTGGCCAAGTTCGACAAGCTCATCGAGCCCCGCGGCTTCTCCTGGAAGCTGCTGGACATCCTGCCCAAGGTGCTCGTGGCTGGTGAGAACGCAGGCTTCCTGACTCCCGAGGGTGCCCTGAAGCTCGACGTCAGCGGCCACCTGAAGGCCGGCATCCCCGTATGTCCTCCCGAGGGCGACGCAGGCACCGGTATGGTAGCTACGAACGCCGTGCGCCAGCGCACAGGTAACGTCAGCGCCGGCACCAGCTCGTTCTCGATGATTGTGTTGGAGAAACCGCTCACGAAGCCCTACGAGGTGCTCGACATGGTGACGACGCCCGACGGCAGCCTCGTGGCTATGGTACACTGCAACAACTGCACCAGCGAGATCAACGCGTGGGTGAAGATGTTCAAGGAGTACCAGGAGCTGCTCGGCGTGAAGCAGAGCACCATGGACCTCTACTCCACCCTCTTCAACGTGGCGCTCACGGGCGATGCCGACTGCGGCGGCCTGATGGCCTACAACTACGTCTCGGGTGAGCCCGTCACGGGTTTGATGGACGGTCGTCCCTTATTCGTGCGCTCTGCCAACGACAAGTTCTCGCTCGCCAACTTCATGCGCGCACAGCTCTATGGTGCCATCGGCGTACTGAAGATTGGAAACGATATCCTCTTCAACGAGGAACATGTTCAGGTGGATCGCATCATGGGCCACGGCGGCTACTTCACCACGCCGAAGGTGGGTCAGCGCATGTTGGCCGCAGCCCTCAACTCGCCCATCTCCGTCATGGAGACCGCAGGCGAAGGCGGCGCATGGGGTATCGCCCTGCTGGCCGGCTTCATGGTGAACAACGCCAAGGGCCTCACGCTCCCCGACTATCTCGACCAGGTTGTCTTCGCAGGCAACACAGGTGTCGAGGTGGCTCCCACCAAGGAGGATGTCGAGGGCTTCAACCGCTACATCGAGAACTACAAGGCCGCCCTCCCCGTGGAGCAGGCTGCTGTGCAGTTCAAGAAGTAAGGCTGACAGCCACTACACAAAGAAGGCGTGTCCTCAGGGGGCACGCCTTCTTCTTTTGTCATTCATCCCAGAGGGATGTGATATTGAAAGTTGCTACTTGCTGTGAAGATTAGTCTTGTAAGAATGCCTGATTAGTTCTTGAAGAAATCCTGGACGGCCTCATTGGGGACCATCTTCTCATCGAAGGAGTAAGAACCTTTCTCGTTCTTCACCATCTTGATGACCTTTGTGTAGCTACGGCCATCGGTCTTACCCGTTTGCAGGGTTGCGACTGTTTTCTTTGCCATTGTGCTTCAGTTTTTATTTGATTTCCTTGTGAACCGTCATGCGCTTGAGAATCGGATTGTACTTCTTCAGCTCGAGACGCTCGGGAGTGTTCTTTCTGTTCTTCGTGGTGATGTAGCGGGAGGTGCCGGGGAGGCCACTCTCCTTCATTTCCGTGCATTCGAGAATCACCTGTACTCTATTGCCTTTAGCTTTCTTTGCCATTGTTTCCTACGTTTTGAGTGTTAACGACTACGACTGGCTCACTGCAGGTACCCCTTTTCGGCGGCACGCTTGATAGCAGCGTCGAGACCAATCTTGTTAATCAAGCGCAGACCGGCAGCCGAGATGTTAAGGCTGATCCAGCAGTCTTCCTCGACCCAGTAGAACTTCTTGGTGAAGAGGTTCACGTCGAAGACACGCTTTGTGCGGCGCTTAGAGTGCGATACGTTGTTACCGTGCATCGCTTTCTTTCCGGTGATTTGACAGATCTTAGACATGTTCTAATCTTTCCTTTTTGTAACTTTCAATATTACTTTCTTCCAAACAGCGCGCAAAGGTACTGCATTTTTTCGGATTATGCAAAGGTTTGAGCGAAAAAATCACTCCACGACGAGCGGAAAGTCATTTTTCAGTCGTTCCAGCAGCATTTGCAGGGCTGTAAGGGTGGCACGGGCGACATTTTCTTCGCGCCCGTCATCACCTCGCAGCTCGCGCACGTCAATCTGTTCTTTCGTGCCCACAGCCACATAGATAGTGCCCACGGGAGCCTCGGGTCCGCCGCCAGGACCGGCAAAGCCAGTGACGGCTACGCCGTAGTGGGTTTGCAGGTGCTCGATGGCACCTTCCGCCATCACGCGTGCCACGTCCTCGCTCACGGCGCCCTTCTCTTCTATGAGAGCGGAGGGCACGCCAAGGAGCTTCACTTTCAGGTCGTTGGAATAGGCCACGACCCCTCCACGGAAATAGTTGCTGGCGCCGGGGAGGGCTGCGATGGCGGACGAGACGTTGCCGGCCGTGCAGCTCTCGGCAGTACTGACCGTCTGCCCTGAGCGCCATAGATACTCGCTGATCTCACGCGATATTAACTTTGTCTGGATATTCATTGTTGTCACGACCTGCGGTCGTAGTTTAAAGTTTAACGTTTAAAGTTTAAAGGGCTACGCGGGAGTAGGCCGGGGCTTCCATGGGACAGAAGTCCTTGTCGGCATACTTGAAGGCGCCGGTGATAGCAATCATCGCGGCGTTGTCGGTGGTGTAGCTGAATTTGGGGATATAGATGGTCCAGCCGTAGCGACGGGCATGGTCCTTGAACGCCTCGCGCAGACCGGTGTTGGCGCTGACGCCTCCGGCCACAGCCACATGCTTGATCTTCAAATCCTTGGCCGCGCGACGCAGCTTGTTCATGAGGATATCTACGATGGTCTTCTCCAGCGATGCTGCCAGGTCCTCCTTGTGGTGCTCTATGAAATCAGGGTCGTCTTTCAGCCAGTCGCGCAGGTTGTAGAGAAACGAGGTCTTCAGGCCGCTGAAGCTGTAGTTGTAACCCTCGATGGCGGGCTTCGCGAAGTGATAGGCATCGGGGTTACCCTGCCGCGCCAGGCGATCGATGATGGGACCGCCGGGGTAGCCTAAGCCCATCACCTTGGAGCATTTGTCGATGGCCTCACCAGCGGCATCGTCGATGGTCTGACCGATAATCTGCATGTCGTTGTACGCCTTCACCAGCACAATCTGCGAGTTGCCGCCGCTGACCAATAAACATAAGAACGGGAAGGGAGGCTGATCACCCTCCCCCTTGAGGGGGAGTGAGGAGGGGGTCTCCTTCTCTTTGATGAAATGCGCCAGCACGTGGCCTTGAAGGTGGTTCACCTCAATCATTGGAATGCCGAGCGAGGCGGCGAAGCCCTTGGCGAAGCTGACACCCACGAGCAGGGAGCCCATCAGTCCGGGGCCACGCGTGAAGGCGATGGCACTCAACTCCTCCTTCGTGACACCTGCCCGCTTCAGCGCCTGATCCACTACGGGTACAATATTTTGTTGATGCGCGCGCGAGGCGAGTTCGGGCACTACGCCGCCATACGCCTCATGCACCGCCTGCGATGCCGTTACATTCGACAGCAGGTAGCCATCCCTGATCACCGCCGCCGAAGTATCGTCGCAGGAGGATTCGATGCCTAAGATGGTAATAGACCCTCCCCCCTGCCCCTCCCTTGTATGGAGGGGAGTAGAATCCTTCGCCGGTTGGTTTATATCTTTTATCATAAATGGAATAAATAATGTCTTTTGCTCCTGTTCTTGTTCTGTAATTACTCCCCTCCCTACAAGGGAGGGGTTGGGGGTGGGTCTTTAGTGCGTCAGCACCTCCACGCCATGTTCTGTCATCACGAAGGTGTGCTCCCACTGGGCGCTGGGCAGCTCGTCCTCGGTGACGACGGTCCAGCCGTCCTCCTCGTCGCAGAACACCTCGTAGGTGCCCATATTGATCATAGGTTCGATGGTGAAGACCATGCCAGGCACGAGAAGCATCCCGGTGCCTTTATGCCCATAATGATCCACATCGGGATCCTCGTGGAATTGCAGTCCGGTGCCGTGTCCGGAGAGATCGCGAACAACGCTGAAGCCGTTCTTGCGGGCGTGCTTCTGGATGGCGTTGCCGATATCGCCGACATAGACGTAGGGTTTGGAGCATACCTCCTCCCCTATCTTCAGGCACTCCCACGCCACGTCCACGAGCTTCTGCCATTGGGGCGCCGTCCTGCCGCCCACGACATACATGCGGGAGGCATCGGCGTAGTAGCCGTCGAGGATGGTGGTGCAATCCACGTTGATGATGTCGCCGTCCTCCAGCACCTCCCATTCGTTGGGAATGCCGTGGCAGACGACCTCGTTGACACTCGTGCAGCACGACCGCGGGAAGCCGTCGTAGCCGAGGCATGCCGAGGTGGCGCCGTGGGCAGCGGTATATTCCGCCACCAGGTCGTCGATGTCCTGCGTGCACATGCCCGCGTGTATCTTGTCGGTGAGCATATCCAGGATGCCCGTGTTCACGACCCCCGCCCGTCGGATGCCCTCAATCTGCTCGGGCGTCTTGATGAGCGAGCGCGTGGGCACCAGCTTGCCGCGCTCCTGCGCTGCAAGGATGATGCGGTCCATCTCGG
This sequence comes from uncultured Prevotellaceae bacterium, assembly GCA_947170495.1. Taxonomy (GTDB): domain Bacteria; phylum Bacteroidota; class Bacteroidia; order Bacteroidales; family Bacteroidaceae; genus Physcousia. The sequence continues at coordinate 73,432 of CAMVUB010000004.1, read as the reverse complement.
TCAGCTCCTGACCCTTGATGATGGTCCACCTATTCTTCTTTTTTCCGTTCATGGCTGCAAAGGTACAAAAAAGTTGAGAGTTGAGGTTCGCGTGTCGGTAGTTTTTTTGGAAAATACGGGACTATTTTGCCGAAAAGAGTCCTAAGCCCAACATGGTGAGCGCGCCGTTCAGCAGCAGGAGCTCATAGCCGAAATGGTAGCCGAAGGCGGCGGCCACGGCCTGCGACAGCAGATAGCAGATGACGGGTGCTGCCACACAGATGAAGGGGACGGCTCTCTCGCGCGGCTGCCAGCGCTGCGGCACGAAGAGGCCATAGCCGAAGAGCCCGAGCAGCGGCCCGTAGGTGTAGGAGGCGATGACATAGACGGCATCGATGACGCTGGTGTTGTTCACGGCGCGGAACAGGAGGATGAGCCCGAGGATGGCCGCCGTCACGGCGCCGTGCATCCACCGCCGCAGGCGCTCGTCGTCGGGGCGATGGCAGAGATCCACGCAGACGCAGGTCGTGAGTGCCGTGAGTGCGCTGTCGGCGCTGGAGAAAGCCGCCGCTGAGATGCCGAGGGCAAAGCACAGCGACGCCGCCTGCCCGAGGTAGCCGCCCGCACAGAGCATCGGCAGCAGGTCGTCACCCGACGCCGGGAGCGCGATGCCGTGACGCGCGGCAAAGAGGTAGAGCAGGACGCCCAGGGAGAGGAACAGCAGGTTGGCGGGCACGTAGAGGAGCCCGTTGACAATCATATTCTTCTGCGAGGCGCGCAGCGTGCGACAGGTTAGGTTCTTCTGCATCATATCCTGGTCTAAGCCCGTCATCACCACGACGATGAATGCGCCGCTGATGAACTGCTTCCAGAAATATTGGCGGCTGCTGACGTCGTCGAAGACAAAGATGCGGCTCATCTCGCTGCCGCGTATCAGCGCGATGGCATCGCCGACGCCCCACCCTTCCGTCGTGAGGACGGCGCCCAGGATCAGCACCAATGCCAGCAGGAGCACCACGGTCTGCGCGCAGTCCGTCCACACGATGGTGCCGATGCCCCCTCGGTGCGTGTAGAGCCAGATGAGGGCGAGCAGCAGGAGCGCCGCCACGGCAAAGGGAACGCCCAGGGCATCGAAGACGAGGCGCTGTAGAATGGCGCAGACCAGATACAGCCGCACGGCAGCGCCCAGCAGCTTCGACAGCAGGAAGAAGGAGGCTCCCGTGCGGTAGCTCGTGCGCCCAAAGCGCGTCTCCAGATAGGTGTAGATGCTGGTGAGCCGCAGACGGTAATAGACAGGTAGTAGGATGAAGGCCACGAGGGCATAGCCGGGAATGAAGCCGAGGCACATCTGCAGGTAGGTCATGTCAGCTGCATGCACCATGCCGGGCACGCTGACGAAGGTGACGCCACTCAAGCTGGCTCCTACCATACCGAAGGCGACGGCCCCCCACGGGGACCGCCGCTCACCTCTATAGAATGTGTCGTTGGTAGCTCGTCCTGCCGTCCATTGTGAGATGGCGAGCAGCAGTAGGAAGTAAGCCGCCAAGAGGATTCCCACGGACATCGCCTACTCCAGTACCGAGAGTCCGCCGGTGTCCTCGTCGTCGTCCACCTTGACATCCGCCTCGGGAGCATAGGTGGAGTAGAACGTATCGTCGTCGGTGGGCTGCACGTCCTCGTCGTCCTCTTCCTCGTCGCGGTCGTCGTCGCGGTCTTCCAGATCTTCGTCCTCGTCGGGCTGCACGCGGTTGCCGTCCTCGTCGTATTCGCTCTCCATGAGGAGGCGCAGCTTCGTGGCGGGTGCCTTCTTCTTGGCGAAGATGGCCTCAATCCATGTTCCCTTGGGGACTTCCAGCACTTCGAAGCCGTCGGCCACCTTGCGCTCCAGCGTTCCGCCGGCGATATGCAGACGTGAAGCGGGCAGCGTAGTGGTGCTGATCTCGAAGCCGCTCTCGATGATGTCCTTCATCGCCAGGGGTATGCTGTCCCATCCGCCGCCGAAGTTGCGGCTGATGAGTTCCAGGAGTGTGGCAGCCGTCACGTGGCGTATGTTCTCGTAGCTCAGGTCCGTGAGGCGCGAGATGTTGCGCTTGCGGATGGCCACGGTGCCTTTACTGAGGTTGGTGCGTGGGAAGATGGCCCAGTCACCGTTGGTGTATTTGGCATTTTCGCGTTCGTCGCCGCTGTCAAAGTGCACGACCTCATAGGCCAGGCGAATGATGTTCAGGAGTTTCTCCTCGTAGGGCGGGAAACTCTCGTCCTTCATCTCCTTCTCCCAGAGTTCCACGATCTCGTTGTCGCTGACGGTCCACACGTTGTTGGCGTTCAGGTCAAGGATGGATTCCATCTGGCTATCTGTTTGATGTTTGCTCATTTATTATTAATAGTTTCAGGTTTCAAATTTCAAGTTTCAAGAGTATCTACTCCCCTCGCCCTTTGGAGAGGGGCCGGGGGTGAGGCTCCTTATTCCTCAGTAAACTGGCGGATGCGCTGTTCCTCGTCGCGGCGGCAGATGAGGAGGGCGCCGTCCTTCTCGGCCACGATATAGCCGTCGAGGCCCTGGATGATGACGCGCTTCTCCTGCATCGTATGCACTATGCAGTCCGTGGAGTCGTGCAGCTCCACGCGCGGCCCTATGCAGACATTGCCCTTGGCGTCCTTGTCGCTCTGCTCGTGCAGCGAGCCCCATGTACCGAGGTCGCTCCATCCGAAGTCAGAGGGCATCACGAAGATCTCCTCGGCCTTCTCCATGACGGCGTAGTCGATGGAGATGCTGGGGCATTTGGGGAACTCGCGGTTGATGGTCTCCTGCTCGTCGGGCGTACCATAGACGGTCAGCAGCGGCTCGAAGATCTCCGAGATTTCGGGCGCGTAGATGCGCAGGGCGTTCACGATGGTAGCCACGCGGAAGAGGAAGATGCCGCTGTTCCAAAAGAAGTTCTTACGCTTGATATACTTCTGCGCCACGGCCAGCTCGGGTTTCTCGTGGAAGGCATCCACGCGATAGACTTCGCGGTTGCGGGAACTGGAGACGCTCAGGTCGGCCTGGATATAGCCATAGCCCGTCTCGGGGCGCGTAGGTTTCATGCCGAGGGTCACGATGCTGTCGGTCTCCTCCGTGAACTTGAGCGAGGACAGGATGACGCGCTTGAACTCAGCGGGGTTCATCACGACATGGTCCGAGGGCGACACCACGATGTTGGCCTGCGGGTTCTGCGCCTTGATGCGCCATGCGGCATAGGCGATGCAGGGCGCGGTGTTTCGGCGGCAGGGTTCCTGCAGGATATGGCTCTCGGGCACCTCGGGCAGCTGTTCGTGCACGAGGGCGGCATAGCGCGCGCTGGTGACAATCCACACATTCGTTGCCGGGCAGATGTCGGCAAAGCGGTCCATGGTCAGTTGAAGCAAAGAGCGACCGCAACCCAGCACATCGATGAATTGCTTGGGGCAGTCAGCGGTGCTCATTGGCCAGAAGCGGCTACCGATGCCGCCGGCCATGATAACAAGATGATTGTCTGCTCTCATAGTCACCTCCTATTCTTATTTGATGAAGTACTTCTTGCCGTTGATGATGTACACTCCCTTTGCGGGGCGCGCCACACGGCGACCCGTGAGGTCGTAGATATCGCGGCGCTTCGCCGCCATACCCTCATGCGGCAGCGCAGCCACGCCCACGGCCGTCTCATAGCCCTCGCCGAAATACACGCTCACGCTTTTGTCCGCATTCTCGCAGATGCCGTGCAGGTCCTTATTCATAAAGCCCGCCGCCGTATAGACGATGGCCGCCGGTGTGGAGTACGCCGTGAGCGAGTCGTTGCGCTGCGCCTCGCCGTCATCGGGAACAAAGGGGTATAGGTTGCCTTTCCACGTGAGCATCAAATCGGCGCTCGAGGCGCTCTCTACGCAAGTGCCGATATAGCGGTTGTTGGCGGCAAAGATAGTCATGCGCTGGTGATCCGGTCCGGTTTTCCTCAGGGTGTTCACCGTGTTGCTCGACCACCTGTCGGCGTCGTAGTCCACATGCGTCACCATCAGTCCGTGGCCGTAGCGGCAGATGCCCTCGTCCCAGCCCACAGGCTGACGGTTCTCGATGACGTAGTATTCGTTGCTGTTCTCGGGGTTGACGATCTTGTAGCCCTTACCGCCGGTGCACAGCGGGTCCAGCGTCAGCCAGCCCGCCTCCGTGAGCTCCTCAATCTGCAGCCAGCCCATGAACTCGCGCTCGTAGCTGGTCATCGCCGACGGATGGAAGCCGTTGTTGCCGTACTGCCCGAAGTCCATGATGCTCCACAGGTCCATGCCGAAACACTCCAAGTTGTAGTCGTAGAAGTCGGGCAGGCCCAGCGCGTGGTTCATCTCGTGGCACAGCACGCCGATGCCGTCGGGTATCGCGCCCACAATTACCTTCTTACCGCCAATCGTTTCCTTAACGGGGCGGTTCTCGGAGCCGCAAAGCGCGGAGTTGAAGGTGATGCCATTCACCGTGACGCCGATGGTTGTCCACTTGGGCCACAGCGTCGTGCTCGGCACACCGCTGACATGCTGGCCGCAACCGGCAAACACGAAGAACACCATATCCACGCGGTTCTTGCCACGGTTGTTGAACCGCATCCAGTCCACCTCCGGGTAAGCAGCCAAGGCCTTGGTGAGCGCCTCCCTGCAGTAATCGGTGAACTTCGCGTCCTTCGAGGGACTGTCCGCGCCGTAGTAGGCGATCTCGTGGTCCAGCGTCACCGTACCTATAATCTCGAACTCGGGCGTGAACTGCCCGTTGCTCTGGTCGGAGTAGTAGTCGCGGATGGCGCCGTAGCTGCCGTGGCCCGTGTAGCGCTGGCCGTCGCGCGTGCCGTTGCAGTAGAGGTCGTAGTAGGCACACAGCTCTGCCTCTGTGGGCTTGACATGGAACACCGAGTCCTGGAAGTTCGTCAGGATGACGGGGATCTTCGGCGAGCCCAGCGCCGGCAGCACCGCAGCGGCCTGCGAGGACGAGCGGCGCGCCGCAGCAGCACGCATCTTGCGCGCCGCCTGCCGCACCTCCGCGGACGACTCCAGTTGCAGCACATAACCCTCCTCGGTCTCGATGATCACGCGGCCGTCGGCCGTCTCATACCACGAGGCATATTCGTCGCCGCACAGCATAGCCTCCACCAGCGTACCATCTACGAGGCGCAGCGTACAGGTGGAACGTTCCGCTGGCGTGGCCCACAGACTCGTCACCATGCACAAAAGCAGCAAAAAGAAGTAAACTTTTCTCATATACGCATAGAATAGTGCGCAAAGGTACAGCTTTTTGCCTGCGTACGCAAGGAAAACCCACAAAAACTGCATTTTCGCCCCTCAAATCCCATTTTTCACCCCCATCCCTCATCCCCTCCCACCCTTTTTCACTACCTTTGACACAACTATAAACCCTCAACCATAAACCCTCAACGAACCACTCCCCATGCTCGTCTATCCCAACGCCAAAATCAACCTCGGCCTCCACGTCACCGCCCGCCGACCCGACGGCTACCACAACCTCGAAACCGTCTTCTACCCTATCCCCCTCATGGACGCCCTTGAGGCCAAAGAGTCCCACACCGGCGGCAGCTTCCGCCAGAGCGGCAACGCCCTCGACTGCGACCCCGCCGACAACCTCGTCATGCGCGCCCTGGAAGCCGTTGAAGCGGAGCATCAACTGCCACAGCTTGACATACACATCTTCAAGCACATACCATCCGGTGCAGGTCTCGGTGGCGGCAGCAGCGACGCCGCCTTCATGGTGCGCCTCCTCAACGAGCAATTCCAGCTCGGCATGAGCCCCTCGGAGATGCGTAAACTGGTGGCCCCCCTGGGTGCCGACTGCGCCTTTTTCATCGAGAACAGCCCCATGCTCGCCACTGGCATCGGCGACCAGCTCACGCCCATCAGCGTCAACCTCAGCGGCTGGACCATCATCATCGTCAAGCCCGACATCCACGTCTCCACGCGCGACGCCTATGCCGGCATCACACCCCGCCAGCCCGCCGAGTCGCTGCCGGACATTCTCGCCCTCCCCGTAGAGCAATGGCAGGGCCGCCTCTTCAACGACTTCGAGCCCTCCATCTTCGCCCTCCATCCCGAGATTGCCGCCATCCGCGACCGTCTCCTCGACCTCGGCGCCGTCTATGCCGCCATGAGCGGCAGCGGTTCCGCCCTCTTCGGTCTCCTCCGTGCCCCCATCGACCACGCCGAAGAGAAGTTCGCCGACTGCTTCGTCCGCCAACGCCAACTCTAACAGACGCACACTATGGCCGAAGGAGTGCGGTGCTAAGGGCGTTGCAGCACGGTGCGATGGCAGGAGTAGTGCGGTCTTATAGATTTTCCCACGCGTGGAAAAAATATGAAGGACGCGTCGTGAAGGCCGTTGCGACGCGTCGTGAAGGTCGTTACGACGCATTGTAACTGACGTAAGGACGCGTCGTCCCTCAGCATACGAGCCCACCTCCGCTCGTGTGCTGTTTTTTGTAGGGGAAGGGACCTGAAAGCAGGCTGTCCCCCGACTCACGTCGGAGGACAGCCACAACACAAACACAAAATAAAACACGACAATGTGCAGAGCAGAAAACTACCCCAGGTCAGTGAAGGGAAATAGGGTGTTGAGAGGCGGCTGGGCACGATGCTCACGCGCAGTACTTGGCCGACGACTCAACGGGGTAGTCTGATACACGAACTTATTTATTCTTAACTAATTCATTTTTTACATTTTACATGATGCCGCGTTCGCGGAGGGCGCATTGCCACTTCCAGGCGCTAGCGAGGACATCCTCCAACGGGGTGTCGGCCTTCCAACCGAGGACCTTGTTGGCCTTATCGACATTGCCCCATACCTTCTCGATGTCGCCTGCGCGGCGGCCTACGATCTGGTAGTTGAGCTTCACGCCGGTGGCCTTCTCGAAGCCGTGGATAAGCTCGAGCACGCTGGTGCCCTTGCCGGTGCCGATGTTATAGACTTCCACGGGCTCGGTGGTCTTGTCTTCCATGATGCGTGTCATGGCGCATACGTGTGCCTTGGCGAGATCGACGACATAGATGTAGTCGCGGATGCAGGAGCCGTCGGGGGTGTCGTAGTCGTCACCGAAGACGCTGAGCTTCTCGCGGATGCCGATGGCGGTCTGCGTGAGATACGGGATGAGGTTCTGGGGCACGCCATTGGGCATCTCGCCGATGATGGCGGAGGGATGTGAGCCGATGGGGTTGAAGTAGCGCAGGAGGATGGCCTTGATGGGCGAGCCGCTGGCCACGGTGTCCTGAATAATCTCCTCATTGATCTGCTTGGTGTTGCCATAGGGGCTCTCGGCCTTCTTGATGGGTGTCTCCTCGGTAGCGGGGAGCTGGTCGGGCTGGCCATAGACGGTGCAGCTGCTGGAGAAGATGATGCCCTTGACGTTGTACTTGGGCATGAGCTCCAGGAGGTTGATCAGGGATACGATGTTGTTGCGATAGTAGAGCAACGGCTTCTCGACGCTCTCGCCGACGGCCTTGCTGGCAGCGAAGTGGATGATACCGCTGATCTGGGGATATTTCTTGAAGACGGCCTCCGTGGCGTCGAAGTCGCGGAGATCTACCTTCTCGAAGGCAGGACGGATGCCGGTAATCTTCTCGATGCCGTCGATGACATCTTCGCGTGAGTTGGAGAGGTTGTCAACGATGACGACGTCGTAGCCGGCGTTCTGCAGTTCTACTGTGGTATGGGAGCCGATGAAACCGGTACCACCAGTAACGAGAATGGTTTCTTTCATTATTCTTTTGTGTTTAAAGGGTTGCTATTATCGTTTTCTCGAATAGCGGCCGCAAAGTTAGCCGTTTTTGTGATAGGCTCAAAACTTTTTGGCCGCTTTTTGCTCAAAAGCCGCTTTTTTATGTGTTGAAAGGTCCTTTAGCGTGTAGGGATTACACTTTCCTTAGCCGAAATAGCGCTTGTAGAGGCCTTCAAAGCCTTTGCCGTGGCGGGCTTCGTCCTTGGCCATCTCGTGGACGGTGTCGTGGATGGCGTCGTAGTTGAGGGCCTTGGCCTTCTTGGCGATGTCCATCTTGCCGGCGCAGGCGCCTGCCTCAGCTTCCATACGCTTCTTGAGGTTGGTCTTGGTGTCCCATACGCACTCGCCGATGAGCTCTGCGAAGCGGCTGGCGTGGTCGGCTTCCTCGAAGGCGTAGCGCTTGAAGGCCTCAGCAATCTCGGGGTAGCCCTCGCGGTCGGCCTGGCGAGACATGGCAAGATACATGCCAACCTCGGTGCATTCGCCCTCGAAGTGGGACTTGAGTCCTTCCCAGATTTCAGGGTCGCAACCCTTGGCAACGCCAATCTCGTGCTCGGTGACGAAGGACAGACCCTCATCAGCCATCTCCTTGAACTTGCTGGCGGGGGCTTTACATTGTGGGCAACGCTCGGGGGCTTCAGTACCTTCGTGGATGTAACCACAAACGGTGCAAACGAATTTCTTGATCATTGTTTTAAAGATTTAATTAGTGAATATAAAGTCGATGTTTGAGTGCAAAGATAATCGTATTTTCGCATTTCATCCAAATTTATAGCAAGAAAACTTCGCTTTTGCTATGAAATCGGCCCTCTGACGCACGCGCTCTCAACAATTTTACTTACCTTTGCCGCCAGAATACGTAATAATGTATAGTTTTCTGCCATGAACTACGGTTTTATCAAGATAGCAGCTGCCGTGCCTGAGGTGAAGGTGGCCAATCCCAAGTTTAATCTCCAGAGTATCGAGAGCCTGGTCATCCAGGCCGAGGGTCGCGGTGTGGAAATCATCAGCTTCCCCGAGCTCTGCATCACGGGCTACTCGTGCGGCGATCTGTTCTCGCAGCAGCTGTTGCTGGACGAGGCCGAGATGGCCATCATACAGCTGATGAACTTCACGCGGTCGCTGGACATCATCACCATCGTGGGCACGCCCGTAGCCTACAAGGGCTCCCTGCTGAACTGCGCCGCCGTCATCCAGAAGGGCAAGATCCTGGGCATTGTCCCCAAGACGTACCTGCCCAACTACAACGAGTTCTATGAGCAGCGCTGGTTCGCCAGCGGCAACGATATCAAATCCGATGCGAGTGTGTGGCTCTGCGGACAGCAGGTGACTATCAGCTCGCGCCTGCTCTTCCACCACACGGGCTGCACCTTCGGCATCGAGCTGTGCGAGGATCTGTGGGCGCCCATCCCGCCCAGCAGCTTCCTGACGATGCAGGGCGCGGAGATCATCTTCAACCTCAGCGCCAGCAACGATGTCGTGGGCAAGCAGGACTACCTGCAGCGCCTTCTGCGCCAGCAGAGCGCGCGCACGCTCAGCGGCTATGTCTATGCCGCAGCGGGCTTCGGCGAGAGCACGCAGGACGTGGTCTATAGCAGCAAGGCTTTCATCTACGAGAACGGCACCCTCCTGGCGCAAGGCACGCCGCACAGCTTGCAGGCGCAGATGGTCATCAGCGAGATCGACGTGGAGCGCCTGCGCACGGAGCGCCGCCGCAACACCACCTTCTCCGCCTGCGCCGTGGATAACACCTTCGACAAGAGCACCTCGTTCATTCACCTGGACACCACCCTACTCACGCCGCGCGACCTGGAGCTCACGCGAAGCGTGAACGCGCATCCCTTCGTGCCCACGGGCGCCGACCTCGATGCACGCTGTGAGGAGGTCATCGCCATCCAGACGGAAGGCCTCGCGCAGCGTCTCCATCACATCGGCGCCACGACTGCCGTCATCGGCATCTCCGGAGGCCTCGACTCCACGCTGGCGCTGCTCGTCACGGTCCGCGCCTTCGACCTCCTGGGCCTCGACCGCAGCGGAATCATCGGCATCACGATGCCGGGCTTCGGCACTACGGACCGCACCCACGACAACGCCGTGAAGCTCATGCAGGTGCTGGGCGTCACGCAGCGCGAGATCAACATCTCGCAGGCCGTCCTGCAGCACTTCCACGACATCGGCCAAGACCCGGCCGTCCACGATGTCACCTATGAAAATTCACAGGCGCGCGAGCGCACGCAAATCCTCATGGATGTCGCCAACAAGGAGAACGGACTCGTCATCGGCACGGGCGACCTCTCGGAGCTGGCGCTGGGATGGTGCACGTACAACGGCGACCACATGTCGATGTACGGCGTCAACGCGGGCGTCCCCAAGACGCTCGTTCAGCACCTCGTGAGATGGATTGCCGCCCGCGACAGCGCTGCCAAGGACGTGCTCCTCGACATTGTAGATACGCCCATCAGCCCCGAGCTGCTGCCCGCCGACGACAAAGGCGATATCGCACAGAAGACGGAGGATCTCGTGGGACCCTACGAACTACATGATTTCTTCCTTTACTACGCCTTGCGCTTCGGGTTCCGACCGGCCAAGGTGTTGTATCTGGCACAGGCCGCCTTCGGCAACGCCTATCCCAGCAATATCCTCAAGCATTGGCTCACCAATTTCTACCGCCGCTTCTTCGGGCACCAGTTCAAGCGTTCGTGCATGCCCGACGGCCCCAAGGTGGGCTCCATCAGTCTCTCGCCGCGCGGCGACTGGCGCATGCCGTCGGATGCCTGCCGCGAGGCTTGGCTGGCTGAGTGCGAGGCGCTATAACATCGCCCGCACCGCAGGACGCCAATCGCCGTTCTTCTCCACCAGGAGTGTCTGTATGCCGAGGTCGCTGGCCGCAGCGATGTTGGCAGGGCTGTCGTCGAGGAACAAGGTCTCTTCGGGCGCGATGCCGGCATCGTCCAGCATATAGCGGAAGATGGCGGGGTCGGGTTTCATGATGCCTACCTCAAAAGAACAATAGCATTTCTCCAGATAGTCGCTCAACGGGCGGCCGCTCTTGCTGAACTGCGGGCTCTCGGCCCACGACTGCACGAAGGGGTTGGTGTTCGAGAGCAGGAACGTGCGGTAGCCACGGGCGCGCAGCTCGTCGAGCGTCGCCAGCTTGTCCTCATCGACAGGGGCACCGACATAGCCCAGCCACGCACTCATCACCTCCTCGTGCGTCAGCGCACGGCCACACATCCGTCCCAGCTCCTCGCGGAAAGCATCGGGCGCCATGCGTCCGCACTCTAGGAGCTCGAACACGCCGCGCTGGTGGTAGCGGTCCAGGCGTTGCTCGGCATCCGCCAGACCTATCTTCTTGAATGTCTTGATGGCGCCCTCGTAGTCCAAATCGAAGAGCACCCCACCAAAATCAAATGCAATATTCTTAATCATAAACCTTAACCTTAACGATAACCTTAACCAACCTTAAACTTTAAACCTTAAACCTTAAACTGCGGCTCCGCCGCCTAATTTCCGTCTGGTTTTTCTGCCTCGAAGAAGGGAGAGTCGTTCCAATGGAAGTTCTCGAAGGAGTCGGGATGAGCCGGGTCGAAGGGTTTGTAGTCCGGGCGAAGGTATTGAATGATAGGAAGCTGGATGGCTTTCATGCCTTCAATGACGCATTTGGCCAGCTCATAGGCACCGTAGGGATTAAAATGAGTGTTGTCCTTGAAGTCGGTGGTCTGACCGGGGAAGCTGCCTGCGGGATAGTGCACGAAGGCGTGCTTGCTCGGCTCCTCGCCCATCGCCTCGTAGAAGGTGCGCGTCATTGCGTGGAGGTCTATGAGGGGCACGTTCTCGCGCGCTGCCACCCAAGCCATCGCCTCGGGGTAGTCAGCGTGGGTCTCTTGAATGCGGCCGTCCTTGAAGGAGCGTCGCTGCGTAGGTGTCACGAAGATGGGCGTGGCTTCACGCGCGCGCGTTTCATCTATAAATGTCTTCAGCGCCGTGGCAAAGTTGTAGTAGGCACCCATGCCCGGGCCGCGCTGCTTCTGGTCGTTGTGCCCGAATTCGGCGATGAGGTAGTCGCCCGCCTTCATCATCGACAGCGCCTTGGCCAGGCGGTTGGCGGCGATGAAGGTGCTGGCCGTCTCGCCGCTCTCAGCGAAGTTGGCGATGGCCACCTCGGGACCGAACCAACGCGTGATCATCTGGCCCCATGAGGCCCACGGCTCAGAGTCCTGATCCACGACGGTGCTGTTGCCGCAGAGGAAGACCGTAGGCACGCTGTCGTCGCGCTCGATGTGGATGGCAGCGCAGGCGGGAGCGTCGCCGTTGATCTCTATGGTGAGGCGGTCGTCGAAGTTGAGTTTCGTGAGCTCGCGCTTCTTCAGGCGCATCGAGCGCTGTGCGTCGATTTGCGGGGAGTGCTTGTGCACGATGAACTCCACGTCGCGCAGCTCGCCCTTCTTGGTGGCCAGGTTCTCCACAAAGAGGCGACGGCTCTCAGCACGCACGGTGGTGACAGCAGCCTGCTTGCGACTGCCCAGCGTGACACGCACGCGGTAGTTGCCGTCGGGCACGCGCACGCTGAAATAGAAAGGTGTCTGGCGGTCCAGGCGCTCTGGCGATGCGATGAAGTCGAAGCCATAGTCCGTATCAGCAGAATAGCGTTGGGTGGGCTGCACGAGGATGGCCCCGGAACCCTTGTTAGCTTTGTTCTTGACGAAGTCGAATTGCCACGTCTGTGCGACGGCAGGGGCGAGACTTGAAATGATAAATAATAAATGGTAAATGATAAATGATAAATAGCGACGCATAATCGTAGTCTTAAATTCCGAGGACAAAGATAGTGCAAAAAAGTGAAAAGTGAAGAATGAAAGGGGGGAAAAGAGGTCAAAACACAAGAAAATGCAGGTGAAAAACAAAATAATTGTCCATTGTCAATTGTCAATTGTCAAATTTTCCTTACCTTTGCGCTCGGTTTTGAAAGACAGACCTGCCGACATGGCTCAGTTGGTAGAGCAACGCATTCGTAATGCGTGGGTCCGGGGTTCGAGTCCCCGTGTCGGCTCCAACGATGAAACCTCTCGCAGATGCTTCGCGAACAAGTGTCTGCGATTGTTGTTTTTAAAGGCTTGCACGTCTCTATGAATACGAAATCGCCTCTTTTCTATATCCTCTGGTTCGTAGGCGGCTTAGCGGTGATAGCGCTGATTCTGGGATTCGGTTTCTGGCGCGGCATCACGAGTCCGCTGCGCGAGGGCGGCGACACGGAATACATCTATGTGCGCCCCACGGACACGCCCGAGGATGTGCTCGGCCAGCTGAAAGCGCTGAGCGGCGGTTATGTCACCACCTACTGGCAGATGCTGGGCATCGTGCGCCCCTATGAAGTGCGCACAGGCCGCTATGCCGTGGAGCCCGGGCAGTCGTTCCTCACCATCTACCGCAACCTGCTGCGCGGCCACCAGTCGCCCGTGAAGCTCACTATCCCATCGGTCCGGACGATGGATCGCTTGGCGGGGTTTCTGGGCAACAAGCTGATGCTGGACTCTGCCGAGGTGGCCACGCAGTTCGCGGACTCCGCCTTTGCAGCCTCCTACGGCTACGCCACTGCTACCCTACCCGCTCTGTTCATTCCCAACACCTACGAGGTGTATTGGGACACGCCGCTGCCGAAGTTCATGCAACGCATGCAGCGCGAGAACGAGACGTTCTGGCAACAGCAGCAGCGCGACGAGCGCGCCCAGGCACTGGGACTGACGCATGAGGAGGTCGTCACGCTGGCCAGCATCGTGGATGAGGAGACGGCCAACAACGGCGAGAAGCCGCGCGTAGCTGGACTCTACATGAACCGCATCCGCAAAGGCATCCCCCTGCAGGCCGACCCCACCGTGAAGTTTGCCGTGGGTGACGCGACACTACGTCGCATCCGCGGCGAGCACCTGCGCGTGGAAAGCCCCTATAACACCTATCTCAACAAAGGGCTGCCACCAGGTCCCATCCGCATCCCCTCCGTCGCCGGCATCGACGCCGTGCTACACATGGAGGACCACGACTACCTCTACATGTGCGCCAAGGAGGATTTCAGCGGCACGCACAACTTCGCCGCCACTTTCCCGCAGCACCAGCAGAACGCGCGACGTTACCAGAAGGCACTGAATGAGAGGGGGATCCATTAAGATTGAAAAATTGAAAGATTGAAAGATTGAAGGATCGAAAAATCATAAAATCAAAAATCGTTAAATCATAAAATAAATAGATGTCATCAGCATTAAGATTCCAAGTTGTCGGCGAGGCGTTCAAGAAGCGCCCCGTGGAGGTGGCAGCGCCCAAGGAGCGCCCATCGGAGTTCTTTGCCAAATACGTGTTCACACGCGACAAGATGCAAAAGTATCTGCCCGCAGACATCTTCACCAAGATGGTGGATGTCATGGAGAACGGCACGACACTCGACATGCACACCGCTGACGCGGTGGCGAAAGGCATGAAGCAATGGGCGATGGAACTGGGTGCCACACACATCACACACTGGTTCCAACCGCTCACAGAAGGTACCGCCGAGAAACACGACGGCTTCGTGGAGCACGACGGAAAAGGCGGAATGGTGGAAGAGTTCACGGGCAAGCTGCTCGTGCAGCAGGAACCCGATGCGAGCTCGTTTCCCAGCGGTGGCATACGCTCCACCTTCGAGGCGCGTGGCTACTCGGCATGGGATCCTGCGAGCCCCGTCTTCGTGCTGGGCGACACGCTGATGATCCCCACCGTCTTCATTGCCTACACAGGCGAGGCACTCGACTATAAGGCACCCCTCAAGAAAGCCCTACATGCCGTCGATAAGGCGGCCACGGACGTGGCACACTACTTCTACCCCGACGTGAAGAAGGTCATCTCCAACCTCGGGTGGGAACAGGAGTATTTCCTCGTGGATGAAGACCTCTATGCCGCACGCCCCGACCTGCTCATGACCGGGCGCACGCTCATGGGCCACGACAGCGCCAAGAACCAGCAGATGGACGACCACTACTTCGGCAGCATCCCAGAACGCGTGGCCGCTTTCATGAAAGACCTTGAGATTCAGGCCCTGGAGCTCGGCATCCCCTGCAAGACGCGACACAACGAGGTCGCCCCCAACCAGTTTGAGCTGGCACCCATCTTCGAGGAAACGAATCTTGCGGTAGATCATAACATGCTGCTGATGTCCCTCATGAAAAAGGTGGCGCGCAAGCATGGCTTCCGCGTGCTCCTGCATGAGAAACCCTTTGCCGGCATCAACGGCAGCGGCAAGCACAACAACTGGAGCCTCACCACCAACACCGGCATCCTCCTGCACGCTCCTGGCAAGACACAGCTGGACAACCTGCGCTTCATCACGTTTATCGTGGAGACGCTCATGGCTGTATGGCGCCACAACGGCCTCCTCAAGGCCAGCATCGTGAGCGCCACCAACGCCCATCGTCTCGGTGCCAACGAAGCACCGCCCGCCATCATCTCCAGCTTCCTGGGCAAGCAGCTCACCGACGTGTTGGAGCACCTGGAGCAGGCCGACGACGACCAGATACCCTTCGCCAGCAAGCAGGAGTTCAACCTAGGCGTGCCGCAGATTCCCGAGATTCTCATCGACAACACCGACCGCAACCGCACATCGCCCTTCGCCTTCACCGGTAACCGCTTTGAGTTCCGCGCCGTAGGTGCCGAGGCCAACTGCGCCAGCGCCATGATAGCCCTCAACGCCGCCGTGGCGGAGGCGCTCATCGACTTCAAGGCGCGCGTCGATGCCCTCATCGCAGAAGGCATGGAGCCCCTGAAGGCGGTGCTGAAGGTCGTGCGCGAGGACATCAAGACCTGCAAGCCCATACACTTCGACGGCAACGGCTACAGCGAGGAGTGGAAGCAGGAGGCTGCGCGTCGCGGACTCGACGTGGAGGCGTCGTGCCCACTCGTCATCGACCGCTATCTGGACGAGGACAGCGTCGCGATGTTCGCCAAGACCCACGTGTTCACGAAGTCAGAGCTCGAAGCCCGCAACGAAATCAAATGGGAGACCTACACAAAGAAGATACAGATTGAGGCCCGCATCTTCGGCGACCTCTGCCTCAACCACATTATCCCTGTGGCCACGCGCTACCAGAGCCAACTCATCGACAACGTGCACAAGCTCAACGAGATCTTCCCCGCTGACGTTGCCGACGGCCTCACTGGCGATAACATCTCGCTCATCAAACAGATATCCGAGCACGCCAGCTATATCACCACCCATGTGAAGCAGCTCATCGATGCACGTCGCATCGCCAACCGCCTCACCGACGAGCGCGAGAAGGCCATCGCCTACCACGACACCGTGGCGCCCCTCCTCGACAGCATCCGCTACCACGTCGATAAGCTGGAGCTCATCGTGGACGACGAACTCTGGCCCCTCCCCAAATACCGCGAGATCCTCTTTATCCGCTAAACAGTCATCCCCGCCAGGTTGGCGGGGATGATTGTTTTTAGGATTTGGCGAGGCACATGTCAAGGGCGAGGGTGATGGCTTCGCGGTCGAGGTGCTGGCCGATGAAGACGAGCTTTTGCATGCGATCGCCGTAGTGCTCGTCCCAATCACGACGTAGGTCGGGGTTCTGGGCCTTGAACTCGGCAAGCTCGTCGGCAGGCATCGTGGCATACCACTGTCCGGCATTGCGGAGAGTGACTTGCTTTCCGGCCTGCTCAAAGACATAGCAGGTGTCGGGCTCGCCGTAGAACCAGCAGATGCCCTTGGCACGAATGATGGAGGCGGGCCAATGGCGAGCCACGAACTCATCGAAAAGGCCGAGGTTCAAGGGCTCGCGGCGATAATAGACAAAGGTTCCTATTCCGTACTCCTCTGCTTCGCCCTCATCATCATGATGGTGGTGGTGATGATGGTGGTGATCGTGATGTTCGTGATGGTGATCTTGGTCATCATCGTGGTCTTCGTGATCATGATGGTGGTGGTCATGGTCGTCATCATCGTCATCGTGATCATTGTCGTGATCATCGTCATCGTCCTCTTCATCGCCGTGGTGACCCTCAATGGCATCAATCCATGCGGCAGAGGTGGCTACTTTATCGAAGTCGAAGGAATGGGTGTTGAGGAGCTTGTCGAAATCAACATCGCAGTAGTCGCACTCGATAATCTCTGCCTTGGGCTGCAAGGCACGGATAATCTCACGGATGCGACCGAGCTCGTGGGGTGTCACCTCGGAGGCTTTGTTCAGGAGGATGAGGTTGCAGAACTCGATCTGCTGGATGACGAGATTCTCGATATCGTCCTCATCGAGGTTGGGACGCAGGAGATCCTTACCGCTGCCGAACTCATCGCGCATACGCAGGGCATCGACGACGGTGGCAATGCAATCGACCACGGGGATGCCGTCGCGCATATATTCCATTCCCATCGTGGGAATCGAGCAGATGGTCTGTGCGATGGGTGCAGGCTCGCAGATACCGCTGGCCTCGATGACGATGTAGTCGAAGCGCTGCTGACGCGTGATATCGCGCAGCTGCTCCACGAGATCCATCTTCAGCGTGCAGCAGATGCAACCGTTCTGCAGCGCCACGAGGCTGTCGTCCTTCTGTGCCACGACACCTCCCTTCTCAATGAGGTCGGCATCGATGTTCACCTCACCGATATCGTTGACAATCACGGCAAAGCGTATGCCGCGACGATTGTTGAGGATGCGATTCAAGAGTGTTGTCTTGCCGCTGCCGAGATAGCCGGTGAGCAGCAGCACGGGGATAGCTTGTGCGTGCATAATGATATTTCGTTTAACGTTTAGCGTTTAAGGGGTCAAAAAAAGGCCACCTGTTGGGCGGCCTTCTTTCTTGACTGTTTGAACAGCTGTAGTGAAGAGGAGGAGACTCGAACTCCCACGTCATAATCGACACTACCCCCTCAAAGTAGCGCGTCTACCAATTCCGCCACCTCTCCATATCGTGTGCGTAATAAGCAAGCATGTCAGCTTTAGGCAGGTCGAAAGTGCCCAGAACAGGACTCGAACCTGCACGTCTCTCAACACTCGCACCTGAAACGAGCGCGTCTACCATTCCGCCACCTGGGCAGGCTCTGTACGACGTTGTCGTCAATTGCTCAACGGTTGGAGCGGCAAACGAGACTCGAACTCGCGACCCCGACCTTGGCAAGGTCGTGCTCTACCAACTGAGCTATTGCCGCAAAATGGTGTTCCAACCAGCTGTTCAGCATGTCAAAGTCATAGGCAATCCTCTGATTGCGGGTGCAAAGGTACTGCTTTTTCTTGAACTGACAAGGGATTCGTGCGATTTTTTTCGTCAAACCGCACTTTTTTCCAAAAATCAGTCCATGCGGTCGCGATAATCCTCGTAGTTGTACGCGCGCAGCAGCTCGATGGTGCCGTCGAGACGGCGGATGGCAATCGAGGGGTGGTGCACGCCATTAAAGGTGGTGGTCTTCACGGTCGTGTAGTGAATCATATCCTCGAAGATGATCTCATCGCCCACGCTGAGGGGTTGCGGGAAGCGCCAATAACCCATGAAGTCGCCAGCGAGGCACGAGTTGCCGCCGAGGCGGTAAATAGCCCCCCTCCCCGCTCCCCCCAAGGGGGGATATGCCTCACTACGTTCGAGTCCTGTCAGGCCTTGAACATCTATGTGCTCTGCACCACGGACCTCTGGATAGTAGGGCATCTCCAGACAGTCGGGCATATGACAGGTGAAGCTGACATCAAGGATGGCCGTCTGGATGCCGTGATTCTCCACGATATCAACGACAGACGCCACCAGCGGTCCTGTCTGCCAAGCGAAGGCGCTGCCAGGTTCGAGGATCATGCGCAGATGCGGCCAGCGGGCATGGAAGTCACGAAGGGTTTGGATGAGGAGCTCCACGTCGTAATCCTTGCGGGTCATGAGATGGCCGCCGCCAAAATTAATCCATTTGAGTTTCGGGAACCAAGGGGAGAACTTATCTATAATATGTACGAGCGTACGCGCGAAGGCATCGGCGCCGCTCTCGCAATGGCAATGAATGTGGAAGCCCTCGATGGCAGCAGGGAATGCATCGGGCGCAGGGAGCTCCTCAGCCAGCACGCCAAAGCGTGAGCCTGGGGCGCAGGGGTTGTAGAGCTCTGTCTCTATCTCGCTGTACTCGGGGTTGACGCGCAAACCGAAGGAAGGAGCAGACCCACCCCCCGCCCTCCCTGTGAGGGAGGGAGCGGAATGTTCTGAGCAGGCGTCCGCTTTGTTCCCATCTGCAGTCTCTGCGCCGGCAAGTCTCCCTTGACTAGGAGATTTAGAGAGATCTTCCTCGTCTTGACAGGTGACCACTCCCTCCCTACAAGGGAGGGTGAGGGGTGGGTCTGCAAAGCGATGAAACTGCGAGAGGCTGTTGAAGGTGATATGCGAGGAGCAGCGGAGGATCTCGGGGAAGTCACGCTCCGTGTAAGCGGGGCTGTAAGTATGGGCAGGGCTGCCGAACTCCTCGAAGGCCAGACGGGCCTCATCGGGCGAGGACGCCGTGGTGTGGCTGATGTACTCGCGGAAGATAGGGAAGGTCTTCCAAAGTGCAAACGCCTTGAACGCCAAGATGATCTCAGCGCCCGAACGGTCGGCAACGTCCTTAATCAAAGCCAAGTTGCGCCGCAGTTTCTCTTCTTCTACAAGGTAATAGGGAGGGGTCAAGGGGTTGTTCGTTTAAGGTTTAAAGTTTAAGGAGTTTAAGGTGTTTAAGGGTTCAAGAGTTCAATAGATGAGCTTCACGTTGTCCACCCAGAGGGTGGTGCCTTCAGCGCCGATGTAGGCGCCGCCAAAGCTACTGGCGAACTGAAGGCAGAGGTGCGTCGGAGTGTCGTCGGCAGTCCCCCACTCCACCTCCTGCACAGGCACCATCTTGCCTTTGCTGTTCTTGGCGTACTTTTGGTCATCGCCGCCATTGAATAGATTCATGTAAGGCTTGTAGAAGGGCTCCGCAGTGATATTGCCATAATGAATCTCCAACTGCTTGCCGTTGACCCAGTCGCTGTTTTGAGAGAAGCGTTGGATGGCGGTGCCGATGCGACGGGCGTAGATGTTGCCCTTCTCGTCCTCCCACCGTTTCTGCAGGAGGCAGATGACATTCGGCATATCAGCACCCGCAATGGTTTTAACGGCGCTGAAACCCGTCTGACGAACACGGTCGGGTTTACCGGAGAGCTGCACCTTGTAGTCGAACTGCACGGCCTTGGGCTTCTGCGTGAAGGGGATGCCGTAGTTAAGCCAGCGCATGGGATTCGAAGAACTGGTGATGGGCTCCAGCATAGAGCCGAGATAGAGAGAGCCGGCAGCCATCACCTGGATGTTCACTAGACCCAGCACCTTCACACCCTCCACGTGTGTCACCAGCTTGGCGCAGAAGCCGTTGCCGCGTGGCTCGCGATAGACGCCGGTGTTGGTCTTCACGATGCCCGCCACCTTGGCCATGATATTACTGGTAGCCCATGGCGAACCGCCGGCGTTCACATACGCCTTCTTGCCGTCCCAAGTCATATTGGGCCCAATCTCATAAAGTGTCTTTGTCTTTCCGCCGATGATACCGCTTTCCTTAATACTACGGCTGACCCAAGTTTCGAAATCGGAATACTTGAGCTGCGTCTGTGCCGAAGCGAATGTGGCAGCGGCAGCAAACAGGAAAAAGAAAAATATGCGTTTCATTGTATGATTAAATGTCCTATATGTTTGTGTGAACCAGCGTCAGAGGCCCACCTCATCGATTTCCTCAGGTTTCATTGTCAGGGCAACCAGCTGTGGCAGCTCGCCATTGAAGATGTTGCAATCTACGCTGCCGTTGATGCCGTCGATACGGCCCATATCGGTGTATTGCCAGAAGGACCATTGCCCCTTGTATTGCAGCTGCTCGACATAGTAATGCGCTATCCAGTAGGGGTAGGCATCGAAGGTGCCGTCGTTGAGGTATTTGAGCTTAAAGCTGTACCCCGTATAGATGATGGGCTTGATGCCATAGTGTTTCTCAATGACATCGAGCCATGTATGCACCGCCTTCCGCAGCTGCTTGGTTGATAGATTCCCTGCCTTTTCTACGTCGAGCACGGGTGGCAGGTCGCCCGTCTCGAGTTTTACCTGCTTGATGAAGAAGCGCGCCTGACGCACGGGATCCTCATCGGGGGTGAAGAAATGATAGGCTCCGCGGATGAGGTCATTCTGGCGGGCCTGATAGAAGTTGTCGATGAAGTTCTCGTCGATGATGCTGATGCCCTCTGTGGCCTTGATGATCACAAAGCGCAGGGGCTGACCTTTGATTTGCGCGTTGCGCACGCGCGACCAGTCAATGCGCTCCTGGTAGTGGCTGATATCTATGCCTCGCACCTCGAAGCCGTCGGGTTCCACGCCCTCCCCGTAGATGGCATTCCATCGGAAAGAGAAAGGATCCACGAAGACACGCACGAAGATGAAGATATACAGCGCTACGGCGAGCGCAGCACCACCTATGAGAACAGCCCAACGGTGCCGCCGGAAGAAAGAATCATTTTTCTTCTTCCGACGACTCCGACGGGGAGTTGCTGTCTTACGCTTGTTCAAGCTGTAAGGTCTTGGTGCTCTGGTCACAGACCTCGGACGGACCGAAGTACTGGATGGGACCAGGATAGACATAGCAGGTATTCTTAGCCCACTCATCGCGGTGAGCAGCGAAGAACTTGAAGGGCGCGCCGTCCAGCTCTACGAGGGCCTTGCGGATAACGGGCTTGTCAGCACCGTTGCGACGCTCGATGTTCATCATCATCGTGATGGGCACACCACCGGCAATCCACTCAGCAGCAGGCGCTGTCGTGTTCTTGATGATGGACATATAACCCGTCTTGCCATTGGCAATGAGGCGGCTGGCGTTGAAGCCCAGGCTGTAGCAGTAGTCCGCGTCGTAGTTGCTGGGTGCTGCGCAACGGCCTTCGTAGCCGAAGAAATGGTGCTGTGCGCTGAACTTGGGTGCACGGCCCGTCTCCTTCAGGCGCTTGGCCACCATACGGCTCAGCAGCTTCTCGGTCTCGATGAGGCTGACCTGTACGTTGCCGTGGGGGTCGCGGTCGAGGCAGAGCTGACGGGCCACATCCTCGGGCAGGCTCTCCAGCACAGCGAGGTTGTCCTTGGCGATGCTCTTCTTCACGAAGGCGATCTGGGCGTCGGCGCTCTCAAACTCGCGAGGCTCGCCGGTGGCGGGATCTGTCAGCACCTCGTTGAGCTCCTTGATGAGCTTCTTGATGGCGGGAATGAACTCGATGAGACCCTCGGGGATGAGCACGGTGCCGAAGTGGTTGCCCTGCTCAGCGCGGGCGGCAACGATGTCGGCGATATAGTTCACCACGTCATCCAGGCTCATCTCCTTGGCCTCCACCTCCTCACTGACGAGGCAGATGTTGGGCTGAGTCTGCAGGGCGCACTCCAGTGCGATGTGGCTGGCGCTGCGGCCCATGAGCTTGATGAAGTGCCAGTACTTGCGGGCGCTGTTGCAGTCGCGCTGGATGTTACCGATGAGCTCGCTGTAGGTCTTGCAAGCGGTGTCGAAGCCGAAGCTGGTCTCGATCTGCTCGTTCTTCAGGTCGCCGTCGATGGTCTTGGGGCAGCCGATGACCTGCACGCCATACTTCTTTGCTGCGTAGTACTCAGCGAGGACGCAGGCGTTGGTGTTGCTGTCGTCGCCACCGATGATGACGAGTGCCTTGATGTCCAGCTCGCGCAGAATCTCGATACCCTTCTCGAACTGAGCCTCCTTCTCCAGCTTCGTACGGCCGGAACCGATGATGTCGAAACCACCGGTGTTGCGGTACTCGTCGATGATGTCAGCAGTGAGCTCCATGTACTTATGATCCACGAGGCCGCCGGGGCCGAGGATGAAGCCGTAGAGCTTGGAGGCGGGGTTGATGCTCTTGATGCCGTCGAAGAGGCCGCTGATGACGTTGTGACCGCCAGGAGCCTGACCGCCGCTGAGGATGACGCCCACGTTGATGGCAGGCAGCTGCTGTGCCTCGCCAGCCTCGAACTCGATAACGGGGAGTCCGTAGGTGTTGGGGAACAATTCCTTAATCTTAGCCTGGTCGCCGACACTCTGCGTGGCAGCACCTTCCTTAGCTTTCACAGGACCCTGCAGGGCCTTGGGGAGCTTGGGCTGATAGGCAGCCCTTGCGATTTGCAATGCGCTTTTTGTCATTGTTGTAGAGTTTGATAAAGTATAATAAAAGAATTCTTAAGGTTCCTTTTGTGCTCATAGAGCGTACAAAGGTACGTACATTTTCGCGATGCACCAAAAAAATCAAAGATTTTTAACGTTGCACTTACTTGCCCATTAAGGAGAAGCGGTAGGTGAAACTAAGGAGAATGTAGTTGGTGACACCATGTGGATAGGCGGATTCCATGCGCTCGGAGACAGAGGTCTTGGTGCGTGCCAAGTCGCGCTGGTGCAGGAGGTCGCAGACCTGCAGGCGCACTTCTGCGGCACGTCCCTTGAGGAAAGCGTAGGCCACCTCGAAGTCGATGAGCCACTCGTCGTCGTTATCAACGGCGTCCAGATAGCCACGACGGCTCTGCCGCGACGCATCGACGGCAGCACTCCAGCCATTGGCGGTCTCCAAGCGACCGATGAGGCCGACACCCCAGAGCCACAAGTTGGAGGCCGTCTGGAAGATTTTATCCGTGCGCAGTCCGTTGTAGGAGCAGAAGGCATAAGGCTTGATGGAGAAGACGCCCGGCCGCCATTGCAGAGCCAGGAACTGGCGCCAAAGGGTTTGGTGAGTCACGAAGGGCTCTTCAACGATGGTGACTGCCGAGGAGCCGTAGGGCGCCTGCGGAGCGCGCTGCTCCTGCAAGCCCACGCGGCGGGCATGTACGATATCGCCTTGGAAATCAATGGTCCAACGCGATTCCGGCGCAAAGTCGGAGGTGACGGTCCAGGCGCCCCCGAACTGACGACAGCCATCGACATTGCTGATAGATGTGCGACGTACGCCCTCCGTGCGGTCGATCTCGATGACGTCCGTCATGGCATGCAGCTCCCATTGCCCCTGTGCCTGCAGGTTGAGCTGTGTCTGTGTATCTTGGTCAAACCAGAAGAAGGTGGCGGTTGCCTGATGCAGGAACGAGGGCTTCAGGGAGGGATTACCGACCCGAATATGAAGGGGGTCTGTATCGTCGATGATGGGAAGCAGGTTGAGCAAGGCTGGCTGCCGACTGCTGCCTGAATATTGTGCCGTGATATTCCACCCGCTGGGAGAACGGTAGTAGAAATTCATCTCGGGGGCCAAATGATCCACGACATTGGTCTTGCTGAGATCACGTCCCTGCCACAGGTAACGGATGGACGAGC
Organism: uncultured Prevotellaceae bacterium; assembly: GCA_947170495.1. Classification (GTDB taxonomy): domain Bacteria; phylum Bacteroidota; class Bacteroidia; order Bacteroidales; family Bacteroidaceae; genus Physcousia. Next base: position 49,357 of record CAMVUB010000004.1, on the reverse strand, counting down.
GCACAGGGTTATAGTGACCACCGACAGCCAGGTAGAGATTCTCCGAGGGTGACCATTGCATCAACAAGCGAGCGACTTGGTTGAGGTAGCGATAGCTGGCGTCACGCGAGCGTTGTTCGGAATAGACGGAGTCCGCATACACCGCCTCGCGGATGCGCTCTGTACGATAGGACACGCAGTACTCTCCCTTGAGCTTGATATGTTTTCCCAAAGGCTCAATCCAGGCGAGACGCAGGAGGGTCTGTTGGTCGCGATCGGGACGGTTGGAGGTGCGCAGCTGGCGGTTGTCCTGATCAGTTCTATAATAATAGGTATCGGAGAATACGGAGGAGGTGGTCGTGAAATCTGAAAACGACCACGAGGCGGTAGCCGTGAGGGTACGTCCCTTGGCACTCAGGCGGCGACGAAAGTGGGCCGTGATAGCCGCATTTAACGACTTCATAACCTCATTGTTATCAGAGGTTTGTCTATTCAACAAGAAAGGAATTATCAAAGCCGAGTCGCTTGTTTCCAAGAGGTCACCTAGAGCACGGTTCGAGGAGTAGTTCTGGTAGTGGTTATCGTCCTGGAAACGGGTCCAGGAGAGTTGGGGGTCGAGGGAGATGGTCATCATCGAATCGCGCCGTTCAAAATGTCCTGTGGCGGCCACGGAATGTGTCTTTTCGACACCCTCTGTGGAGGCACGCGAGAAGAGGTGGCCTGTGCTGAGGATGTGCTCGGTCATGCTCTCGGATTTCTGGCTGGCTTTCGTGTTGGAATACGACACGGAGCCGGACAGATCCCAGCGCTCCGTCTTCTTACCCAGGACGGCGCTGACATTGCGGTGGTGCGGGTCGCTGGTCGCCACGCTCTTCTCCATCTTATCGTAGAAGGAATCGCCCAACCCGAAAGCCTCGGGGAGGTTGTCCAAAGCCACCGTGATCATGTGCTGATGCTGCTCGTCGAAACGGCTAGCGCTGGCGTTGCCTGAATAGCGGCGGTCGTAGCCACCGGCGGCCGTGATATCGGCGAACCAACCGCGGTTGTCGTTGGGCGCTGTGGTGAGATCCATCACACGCTCCGTATGCGAGCGGAGGCCCGTGTCCTCCTCGTCCTTCTTCACACGGTCATAGACGCGGATATCCAGCAGCACATCAGCAGGAAGATTATCGAGGACGATGGTGCGATTGCCCGAGAAGAAATCGCGGCCGTTGAGCAACAAGCAACTGATATTCAATCCCTGAGCCTTAATCGTCCCGTCGGCTGTCACCTCGACACCCGGAAGGCGGAGCAGCAGCTCGCGCAGACGAGAACCTACGGAAAGCGTAAAAGAAGAGACGTCATACACCAAGGTGTCGCCATGCATCGTGACGGGGTGCAAGGCCCCTGTCACAGTGAGCTCGCGCATAAGAATCGTATCCGCCTCCACGACAAGGGTATCCCTCATGGAGGTTGCGCTGGCTACATCAGCCGTCAGGAGGCCGAATAGCAGCATAAGACACTTGGAAATATGGTGTAATCTCACATACATGGTAAAGTTGGGGGCAAAGGTACAACATTCTGCGATACGTCCCCGCATAAAAATTGATAAGAAACATGAAAAGCGAGGCCCCCAAATGATAAAATGTGCAAAATATTCGATTACGCCAATTTTTTGTATTACCTTTGCAGCCGCAAACAAAGAAATGCGCATGAGAAGGCTTCTTACTTTTTTATTTGTTGTGTGCGCGTGCGCGCTGACGCATGCACAAATCGGCATGTCAAGTCCCGTCAAGGCGAAAGTCGAGCAGAAAGCTGTCAACGGTCACGACGACCTCGTGGACATCGTGTTCACCTTTGCCATCAACGAAGGCTGGCATGTCTATGGTCCCGACAACAACGGCGGCCCTACACCCATGACCATCACGATGGAGACGTTGGAAGGAGCCAAGGTGCAGGGAGCGCTACAGCTCTCCCCCACTCCTGCCACTGTTGAAGACCCCGTCTTCGGGTGCACAGTCACCTATGTGGAGCACAGCGCCAAGGCCACACAACGTCTGCGCCTCACCGGCGGCGCATGGAAAGCACAAGGCTACCTGCGCTATGGTGCCTGCAACGATCAGGAATGTATGCCGCCCACGAATGTGGAGTTTGATTTGAAGGGACAATGGGCTATTGATCGCTCGGCCCAAGGGGACGCTTCACACTTGAAGAATGGACAATTGACAATGGACAATGAGCAAGAGGCCATTGAAACTGAGCAAGATAGCGACTCTATAGCACAAGTAACCGTCCTCCCCCTTGAGGGGGAGCAGGGAGGGGGACTTTGGACGCCCGTCATTGACGAGCTGAAAGCGCTTGACGTCGCCAGCGACACGCAGTCACGCTCGCTGCTGGGCATCTTCTTCCTGGGCATCCTGGGCGGGCTGATAGCCCTGCTGACACCCTGTGTGTGGCCCATTATACCGATGACCGTCAGCTTCTTCCTCAAGCGCGCCAAGGATGACAAGCGCAAGGGAATCCGCGACGCCATCCTCTATGGACTCAGTATCGTGGTCATCTATGTAGGCCTCGGCCTGCTGGTGACGCTCATCTGGGGTCCCTCCTCGCTGAACGCCCTCAGCACCAACGCCATCTTCAACCTGTTCCTGTTTGCCCTGCTGGTGGTCTTCGCGGCCTCCTTCCTGGGCGGCTTCGAGTTGACATTGCCGTCGTCGTGGAGCACGAAGATGGACGAGAAAGCCAGCTCCACCACGGGACTGCTCAGCATCTTCTTCATGGCGCTGACGCTGGTCGTCGTGAGTTTCTCGTGCACAGGCCCCATCATCGGTCTGCTGCTTGTGGATATGGTCACCAGCGGTAGCGTCATCGCCCCTACCGTTGGCATGCTTGGCTTCGCCCTCGCGCTGGCAGCGCCTTTCACGCTCTTTGCGATGTTCCCGACATGGCTGAAGTCAGCACCCAAGAGCGGCAACTGGATGAATGTCATCAAGGTGGTCCTCGGCCTCGTGGAACTGGCCTTTGCGCTGAAGTTCCTCAGTGTCGCCGACCTGGCCTATGGCTGGCGCCTGCTGGACCGCGAGACGTTCCTCTGCTTGTGGATTCTCATCTTCGCCCTCATGGGTTTCTACCTGCTGGGCTGGATACGTCTGCCACACGACGAAGATGAATACGACGATGAAGGCAACGTCATCGCACGTCCTAAGATCGGTGTGACACGTTTCCTGTCTGCACTCTGTGTCCTGGCCTTCGCGCTGTATATGGTGCCAGGCCTGTGGGGCGCGCCCTGCAAGGCCGTCAGCGCTTTTGCACCACCCATGTGGACACAGGACTTCAACCTCAACGCCAACACCGTGGAGGCCGTCTATACCGACTATGAGGAGGGTATGGCCGCAGCACAGCAGGCAGGCAAGCCCGTGATGCTGGACTTCACCGGCTTCGGCTGCGTCAACTGCCGCAAGATGGAAGCTGCCGTGTGGCCCGATGCCAACGTGCGCCAGCTGATGACCGAAGACTACGTCCTCGTGAGCCTTTATGTCGATGACAAGACCCCACTGCGCACCACCGTAGAGGTGACCGAGGCCGACGGCACTACGAGCAAGCTGCGCACCGTGGGCGACAAATGGAGCTATCTGCAACGCTCCAAGTTCGGAGCCCAGACGCAGCCCTTCTACGTCCTCGTGGACCACGATGCCCGTCCGATGGCACCCGCCTATAGCTACGACGAAAATGTCAATCAATTCATACAGTGGTTGCAAAGCGGCTTGAAAGTCTTCAAGCAGCGCACAGCGGCCACCACATCCTCCACACTTGCTTACTAACTATTCCTAACATTATGAAGACTCGTAAACTATTTTCTGCTATGGTGCTACTCGCAATGGGCATGGCAACCATTCAAGCACAGAACATCAAATGGGATAAAGAGAAATATCCCGACTACAACCCCACACCACGCATCAACAAGATGCAACAGACACGCATGAAGGCACGCATTCAGCGCCAGGCGGCAGAGGGTAAGACACGCCCCGACCATTGGAACAACGCCGAGAGCAACGCCTTCCCGCCTGTCATGAACCAGAGTGCAGGCTCCTGCGGCTCCGCATCGCGTATCTATTACATGTTCGCCCACGAGATGAACGCCGCCCGCTGGGCCGACGGCTCCAAGGCCGAGAACATCTATCCTACTCACTTCACTTGGCTGCTGACCTGGTGTCCGGGTGGACAGGGCAAGGAAATCATCGCCCAACACAACGGTATTCCCAACAGCGAAGTGTATGGCGGCTACACCTATAGCGAGGACTTCGGCTATCAGGACTGTGACACCAAGGATAGCAACTACGGTTTCATGCAAGGCTATGACAAATGGCTGGAGGCGATGAACAACCGCATCACAGGCTCAGCCAACTTCCCTGCGGTGAACACAGAAGAAGGACGTGAGCTCGTCAAGAACTACCTGTGGAACCACTGCGGCGACGAGAGCTACAGCACCGGCGGTATCGTCGGCGTGGGTGTGGCCTCTGGCCTCACGGACGGCACCATTGGCAAGACCGCCGCGAATACCGCTGCCGGTGTCGTTGGCATGAAATATGTCAAGCACTGGGGTGCAAGCGTTGACCACGCCCTCACCATCGTAGGCTACGATGACCGCATCGAGTTTGACCTCGATGGCAACGGCATCTATGGAGAAACAGACAAGGACGAGGTCGGTGCCTGGATCATCGTCAACTCATGGGGAGGTGGATGGATGAACAAAGGCTTCATCTACTGCCCCTACGCCGAGGCACGCCCCACGGCGACTGCTACCGGCTATTGGGGACCCGAATACTACACCCCACGTCGCGACTATCGTCCGCTGCGCACACTGAAGGTGAAGATGGACTATGACCACCGCTCTGAGATTGCGCTTTATGTGGGTGTTGCCAAGAACCTCAATGCCACCGCTCCTGAAAAGGAGACATGGCTGCGCCATTTCTACTATTCCGGTCTCGGCAAGGGAGTGACCGTCAATGCCGACAACCCCGACCCCGCCATCCCGATGCTCGGCAAATGGGCCGACGGCGACCTACACACGGAGCCCATGGAGTTCGGCTATGACCTCACAGACCTCGTGGCTGGCATCGACGACGGGCAGCCCCTGAAGTACTTCTTCCGCGTGGAGACACGTGCCTGGGCACAGGGCAGCGGAAAGATCTACAACGCCAGCATCATCGATTACACTACCGACCGCGAGGGCGTGGAGATTCCCTTCGACCTTCCCGCCGACGGCCAACTCATCGCCAATGCCGGTCAAAAGACCACCATCACCACCAACGCCCGCTACGAGAAGATTCCGACTCCCAACAACCTCAGCATCGCTGAGAACACTTTATCCTGGAACGCACCGCTGTCAGCACCCTACCCCATCAAGGCCTATCGCGTCTATCAGGATAACATGCTGCTAAAGGAAGTCGATGGCACTACCCTCAGCGCAGCCATCGATCCTGTCGGCACATTCAAGGTCAGCGCGGTCTATGATGTCAACGGGAATGACACCGAGAGCGAGCTGTCTGCTGCCGCTGTCGTTCCCATAGAAACAACGTCCGACGACAACGATATCCTGTCGCTGACGAATGCCATCTTCACCGTTCCCGCCTTCACCACGGGAGCCTCCAGCGCCCACACCATAGAATTCTGGATGCGCCCCGGCTCCATTGCCGCGACTGGCGGCTACGGTTTGAAAGCCTCCAATGGCAAGTTCTTCTTCAAGATCAATAGCGGTAAGACCATTGAACTGGGCTTCGACGGCGGCGACTACACCACGGGTGGTTCCGTATCCACAAACAGTAACTGTCACATCGCCATCGTCATCAGCGGCAGCAACCTCCAGCTCTATGTCAACGGCGCCCGTCGCGTGGACTGGAACAGCGGCTATAGCAACAGCTTGGGTGGTGTCAACGACCTGTTGGTAGGCGTCACTGAGGGCACCACCAGCAGCAATAAGCAGCGCGTGAATGCGCCCATCAACGGTTACCTCGATGAGTTCCGCATTTGGGACTACGCCCGCACTACTGACGAGATCAAGAGTGCCTACAAGGATTCCTATGCCTATCCCCTGCTGCAAAGCCATCTCACACATTACTATAAGATGGACATTGCCGAGGTGGGCGACGACACCTATATGGTGGACTCGAAGCACCAACACGACATCAACCTGACGGAAGCCTCCGTCAACTTTACGCACTACAAGCTTGCCACAGGCAACCGCTTTAACCCGCTGACACCGGCTGCCGCCTCCAATTTCAACCTGAAGAATAGCGCCTTCTATATCGGCGTGCCCGTTGAGATTCAGGATCTGAGCTCACCCAGCACCATACAGTGGAACTGGACGGCCACCGGTGCCGAGCAGTCCACGATGAGTACTCAAGAGCCTGTGATTGTGTTCAACACCACTGGCGAGCAGACCATCACGCTGAACACCACGAATATCAGCGGTGCCACCAGCGAGAAGGCTGTGACCGTCAACGTGCAGGCTGCCCAGACGCCTACCGCCGACTTCCGTCTGCCCGAAGGACAGATTGCAGCCGGTGAACACGTCACCTTCATCAATACGTCCACACCGCTACAGGAAGCCACCTATGAATGGACACTGGAGGGTGCAGATCAAGAAATCACCAAGGCCACCAATGCCTCCGTCACCTACAAGTCCTCCGGCACCTACACCGTGCGTCTGAAGGCCACGACGGCAGCAGGCAGCAACACCGTGGAGAAGCAGATTCAGGTAGTGAAAGTGGCTCCGCAGAGCGCCTTCACCATCCAGAACAATGTGGCTATCAAGGGCGAGAAGATCAACCTCATCGATGCGTCCAAGTACGACCCCTCCTCCTGGAAGTGGACGATCTTCAACTCCCGCGTGACCAACATCGTCAACTGCCAGAGCGGCAGTGTCACCATTGACCGCCCGGGTATCTACGATGTCACCCTGACCGCCGCCAACGAAATCGGCAAGAACAGCCTCACGCGCTCGAATGCCATCACCGTCTGCAATGCCGACGGCCTGACGGGTCTGAAGTTCGATAACGAGGACGATGAGCTCGTGGCACCCTCACCCTTCCCCAACCGTCAGACGGGTTACATCACCATTGAATGGTGGATGTATCCTGGCACGCTGCTGGAGAAGGGCTGCCAGATGGGCGACGCCGCCAGCACCTTCCTGCTGAACACCAATGCCGACGGCAGCATGAATATCTATATCAAGAGCTCTGCCAAGAAATCGAATGCTGGCTTCGTTATCCCGAATGAATGGCACCACTACGCGGTGGTATATAGCACGGGCACCGTCAGCTTCTACCGTGACGGCGTGCAGTTCGGCTCCAGCATCAGTGCCGGCACCAACACCACGAAATGGTCACAGTTCCGCATGGGCGGCAGCGACGCTCCCATGAATGCCATCGTGGATGAGCTGCGCATCTGGAGTACCAGCCTCAGCCTCAGCAGAATCCGTGAAGTGGCCAATGAACCCATTCAGGATCCTGAGAATACCAGTTCACTCATCCTCTACTACGATTTCAACCAGTCTTCGGGAGATGTGATTGATCATGGCAAGAACCACTACACGGGCGTACGCTCCAACTTCGGCCCCGACGGCGATGCATGGACTAGCTCACGCGGCATCTTCTATCTGGACTTCATCGACAACAAGACCGATATCACTTCCACCTACCTGAAGAACTACAAGGCCTCCTTCACAACGGGCTCAGGCACGGTTAACCCGACCTCTTCGACCCGTTTCAAGAAGCTCGGCACCCCGTGGATTCAGGAGAACAGCGTCATCAACGGCAATATCACCACCGAGTTCTATGTAGATGGCAACAAGGACAACAACCTCACCATCCAAACCCAATGGGACAGCTTCGCCAACGAGGTGAAGAACCTCAAGCTCTATCAGGTTGTGACGCTGCCGGCTGGCGCCTATGAGCTAACCAGCACCAGCGCCCGCGGCGAGCGCAACTACAGCCCCAACTACCTCGCAGTGGCTGCCGGCACAGGCCTGCCCGACTTCGCCAACCTCTCTTCAGAAGCCGTGGGCTATGCCCGCTGCGACAAGAGCTGCGTCTTCATCCTCAACGAGCCCACAGAGGTGAGCATTGGCGTTGTCAGCAACCAGAGCGGCCTCTCCTGCCACACTATCTCGCAGTTCACCCTCTACTCCACAGAGATGCACGAGCTTGTACCCGGTGAGATCTACGATGCCATCGACGATCTGCAGGACGAAGTGGTTGCAGAGCCCACCCTGCAAGCCTTTGGAGGTCTCGGCACTATCCGTGTCGCTGTCAGCGAGCCGCAGGAAGTCGTGGTGGTAGCACTCAACGGCGCTGTCATCTGGCAGGGCTTCGTGGTCAAGCAAGCCACCATCCCCGCTCGCAAGGGACTCTATATCGTCAACCACCAGAAAATCATCGTGAGATAATCATCATACAAAAAACAAATTATTTATTAATAAGGTAAAAAGAACATGAAGAAAGAAATGAAACTGACAACCATTCTCGTAATGGCTGTTAGTATGACGTTGATTACATCTTGCGGAGGCAAGAAGCAACAGCAAAGTCCAACATCAGCGCCTATCGCCTACAAGACTGTGAAGGTGAAGGCTGAAGACCGCATCATCGACACAAAGTACAGTGCCACCATTCGCGGCCGTCAGGATATTCAGGTCCTGCCGCAGGTCAGCGGCCAACTGCGCCAGCTATGCGTCACTGAAGGTCAGCATGTGCGCAAGGGCCAGACCCTGTTCATCATTGACCAGGTTCCCTATCAGGCAGCATTGAACACAGCGACAGCCAACCTCGAAGCCGCGAAGGCTGCCGAGGCAACGGCAAAGCTCTCTCTGGAAAGCACACAGAACCTGCACGCTCAGCAGGTGGTCAGCGACTTCGACCTGCAGACGGCCACCAACGCCTATGCACAGGCAAAGGCTACGGTAGCACAGGCCACGGCCGCAGTCGTGAATGCTCAGAACTCTCTCTCCTACACGGTCATCACCAGTCCTGCCGACGGCGTTGTGGGCACACTGCCCTACCGCGTCGGTGCCCTCGTGGGTCCCACCATCCCCACTCCCCTGACAACCGTTTCTGACAACCATCAGATGTATGTCTATTTCTCCATGAGCGAGAATCAGCTGCTGCAAAAGATACGTGAGGCTGGCAGCGCAGATGCTGCTGTCAAAGCATTGCCTCCTGTGCGCTTACAGCTGGTTGACGGCTCAGAGTACGAGGAAACAGGTACCGTAGAAACCGCCAGCGGCGTAGTGGACTCCTCCACTGGCAGTGTGCAGCTCCGCGCCGTGTTCAACAACCCCAAGGGCATCCTGCATTCGGGTTCCACGGGTAATGTCATCATTCCCGTCACCGTCAATGGCATCATCGTGCCTGCTGCTGGAACCAAGAAGCTGCAGACGGTTTATCAGGTCTTCAAGGTCGTTAGCAAGGACGGCCAGCGCACGGCTGTTGGTACTGACGTGGAGGTTGCCCCCTACAACACCGGCAAGGAGTTTATCATCACCAAGGGCTTGAAAGTCGGTGACGAGATCATCGCTGAAGGTGCCGGCATGGTCAAGGAAGGAGCACTGGTAAAATAAAAGCAGAGGACCCACCCCTCACCCTCCCTGTGAGGGAGGGAGTGGTCACCTTTGAAAATGGAAAAAAGAGCACAATCATAACAATTAGAAAAAGTATCTGCTCCCTCCCTCACAGGGAGGGCAGGGGGTGGGTCTGCAAATAAAAATGAAAGGAAATATATTTATCAAAAGGCCGGTGATGGCGATGTCTATCGCTATTGTCATCGTGCTGTTGGGAGCCGTCAGCTACTTCAATCTGGCTGTCGAGCAGTTCCCCGATATCGCACCTCCTACGGTGGTCGTCAATGCCACCTACCCCGGTGCCTCGGCTGAAACCGTAACAAAAGCGGTGATTCAACCCCTTGAAGAGAGCATCAACGGTGTGGAGAACATGACCTACATGACCTCCACAGCCACCAACTCCGGAACGGGAACGATTACCATCTATTTCAAGCAGGGGTCTAACCCCGATATGGCTGCCGTTAACGTGCAGAACCGTGTCTCCATGGCACAAGGTCTCCTGCCACAGGAAGTCACCATGATTGGTGTGACCACCTTCAAGCGACAGACCTCCATGCTGCAGATCAACGTCATGGTCAGCGACAACCCCGACTACGACGCAAACTTTATGGGCAACTACATGGCTATCAACGTAACGCCGCAGCTCAAGCGTGTGCAAGGCGTCGGCGAGGTGATGGCCCTGTCTGCCGCCTACTCTCTCCGCATCTGGCTCAAGCCCGAGGTGATGGCACAATATGGGTTGAACCCCAGCGACATCACAGCATGTCTGGCCGAGCAGAACTTAGAAGCTGCCGTGGGTAAGTTCGGCGAGAAGCCTATGGAAGGCGGCCACGGTAAAGGCGTTGACAATGTCTATCAATACACGCTGCGCTACACGGGCCGACTGAAGGAAGTCTCTGAATTTGAGAACATCGTCATACAGGCCAAGCCCGACGGCTCGCTCCTTCGCCTGAAGGATGTCGCAGATCTTGAATTGGGCCAGGCCGACTACGGCTACAGCGGTAAGTTCAACGGCAAGCCCTCCGTCACCTTCATGGCCTTCCAGCTCGCCGGTGCCAATGCCAAGGAAACCAACGACCGACTCAGCGCTGCGTTAGCTGAGATGGAGAAGACGCTGCCGAAAGGCCTTCACTTTGAGCAGATGATGTCCACCAATGACTTCCTGCTTGAGTCCATGGCGAACGTGGAAGAGACGCTTGTCATCGCCATCATCCTCGTCATCCTCGTGGTGTATTTCTTCCTGCAGGACTTCCGTGCGACACTCATCCCGTCCATCTCCATCATCATTTCGCTCATCGGCACCTTTGCCGCCCTGATGGTGGCGGGCTTCACCTTGAACCTGCTGACGCTCTTCGCGCTGGTGCTGGCCATCGGTACGGTGGTGGATGATGCTATCGTCGTCGTAGAAGCCGTCCAGGCAAAGTTCGATGCCGGCTACACATCCAGCTATCAGGCTACCAAGGATGCCATGTCTGATGTGACAATGGCTGTGCTCTCCTGTACCTTCGTCTTCATGGCCGTGTTTATTCCTGTCGCCATGATGGGTGGTACCACGGGTATGTTCTTCACCCAGTTCGGTGTCACGCTGGCCACTGCCGTAGGTATCTCCTGCATCTCGGCCCTTGTCGTCTGCCCTGCCCTCTGCGCCATGCTGATGCGCCCGGCCAAGAAGAACCGCACTGCCGACAACAGCATCAACGCTTTCTTTATCGGACTGAACAAGCGCACACGTGCTGCGTATGAAGCCAGCTTCGGCGCCATCATGGGTAAGTACACGAAATGGTTGCACGCCGTCATCGGCCGCCGTTGGCTTGCCCCCCTCTCCTTCATCATTGCAGCCCTGCTCCTCGTATTCTTCATGGGTGTACTGCCCAAAGGACTCGTGCCTCAGGAAGACCAGGGTGTGATGATGGTCAATGTGACCTGTCCTCCCGGTTCTAACTTAGCCTACACCGAAGGCGTACTGGATAAGGTACAGAAGATTCTGGAGGGCGATGAAGACATCAAGAACTACACACGTGTCTCCGGTTACGGCATGATGTCCGGTCAGGGTGCTGCCAATGGTATGGTCATTCTGCGAATGAAACACTGGGATGATCGTCCCGGCATTCAGCACAGCACCAGTATCAAGAAGCTGATGTTGATGCTGAAGATGATGCAGGAGATTCCCGAAGCCCAGATCTTCGTCTTCGAACCGGGTATGATTCCCGGTTATGGTTTGGGCTCCAATGTGGACCTCCACCTGCAAGACCGCAGCGACGGCGACAAGGGAGTCTTCCTGGAGCAGACGCAGGCCTTCCTCGCTGCCCTCAACGAGCGCCCTGAGATTCAGATGGCTATGACAACTTACGCCCGCAACTATCCGCAATATCAAGTCGAGGTGGATGCTGCGCAGTGTAAGCTTTCTGGTATCTCCCCCGCCACCGTTCTCAGCGCCATGAGTGGTTATCTGGGCGGCAGCTACGTCTCCAACTTCAACCAGTTCGGTAAGGTCTATCGCGTGATGATGCAGACCGATCCCAAGTACCGCACCTCTGAAGCCGACTTATCAAATATGTACGTGCGCGGAAGCAAGGGGATGGCCCCCATCTCTCAGTTCGTCAAGCTGACGCCGGTGCTCGGTCCTGAAATCGACACCCACTTCAACCTCTTCTCCGAGATCTCCTGTATGGTACAGCCCGCACAAGGCTACACCACCAGTGATGCCATGCTCGCCATTCAGGAAGTGCATGATCAGACGCTCCCCAGCCACATCACCTTCGAGTACGGCAGCATCTCACGCGAGGAGTATGAGCAGATGGGCTCCAACCAGACCATCCTCATCTACGCCATCTGCGTGGTCCTCATCTTCCTCATCCTCTCCTGCCTCTACGAGAGCTTCCTCGTGCCTTTCGCCGTCATCCTTTCCGTACCTGCAGGTCTGATGGGTTCCTTCGGCTTCGCATGGCTCTGGAATCAGGTCTCCGTAGGCATCGGCCGTGCCCTCACAGGTGCGGACATGTATGTCATCGGACAGATTGAGAACAACATCTACCTGCAGACTGGTGTCATCATGCTTATCGGTCTGTTGGCTAAGACCGCCATCCTGATTACCGAGTTCGCTCTGGAGCGTCGTCGCAAGGGCATGGGCATTGTCGAAGCCGCCTACGCAGCCTGCGAAGCTCGTCTGCGCCCGATTCTGATGACCGTGCTCACCTGTGTGCTTGGTATGCTCCCGCTTGTCTTCGCCAGCGGTGCTGGTGCCAACGGTAACCGCACCATCGGCTTGGGCGTCATCGGCGGTATGATTGTCGGCACGCTGGCCATCCTGTTCACCGTGCCTGTATTCTTCATCTTCTTCGAGTACCTGCAGGAGAAGATTCGCCCCGCCATGAAGGTGGAGGCCGACCAGCAGTTCCTCAAAGAGAAGGCCCACAGCCAGCAGGAGCGCGCAGAAGCAGAAGAATAAAAGACCCTCCCCTCACCCTCCCTTGTAGGGAGGGAGTGAATACACTCAAGAATAGTTATCAAAATCAATCTACATTATATATTATGACATCCAAAATGCATAAGTATATACTCCCCTCCCTACAAGGGAGGGGCTGGGGGGTGGGTCTTCTATTAGCCTGCTTCCTCCTCTCCTCCTGCGGCCTCTACAAGAACTATGAGCGCCCCGAGGACATCCGCACCGACGGCCTCTATGGCTCGGCACAGGTGGGCAACACCGAGCAGAGCCTGGGTGCCAAGGCGTGGCGCGAGTTCTTCACCGACCCGACGCTGCAGGCCCTCATCGAGCGTGGTTTGTCACAGAACGCTAACATGCGTCAGGTCGATCTGCAGATTCAGGAGGCTCAGGCCTATCTGAAGGTCGCCAAGCTCGCTTACATCCCGTCACTCTCACTGGCACCTCAGGGACAGCTGTCATCGATGGACTGGAACAAGCCGCTGAGGTTTTATTCCGTACCCCTCACCGCAACATGGCAAATCGGAAGCCTTGGCAGCCTGCGCAACGCCAAGAAGTCGGCACAGGTGGCTTTGGAGCAGAGCAAGACGGTGCGTCAGGCTGTACAGCAGAACCTCGTGTCCAATATCGCCAACCTCTACTACACGCTTTGTTCCCTCGATGCGCAGCTGGCGCTCAGCCAAACGACCGCTAAGAACTGGAGACAGAGCGTAGAGATGACGAAGAAACTCATGGAAGCAGGTCGCTCCAACAAGGCTGCTGTGTCACAGACAGAGGCCAACTGCCTGAGTGTTGAAGCCAGCGTCCTGGATTTGGAGGATGCCATCCGCCAGACAGAGAACGCCCTCTGCACCATCCTTGGCGAAGCACCTCATCACATCGAGCGCACCAGTCTCGCCTCCTTCCAGGCTCCGGCCGTCATCGAGACAGGTATTCCCTTGGCGCTGCTGCAGAACCGCCCCGATGTGAAGCAAGCTGAGCTGCAGCTGGCCAGTGCCTTCTACGCTGTCAACAGCGCTACGGCCAACTTCTTCCCCTCGCTCACCATCAGCGGCACGCTGGGCTTCACCAACAATGGCGGTGCCTTGGAGCTCTCTCCGGGCCAGTGGATCTGGAATGCGCTGGGACAACTCCTGCAGCCCATCTTCCAGAACGGACGCCTGCGTGCGCAGAAGAAGGTGGCTAAGTTGAAACAGGAGGAAGCTAAGATTGCCTTCCAGCAGAGCCTCGTGGCGGCGGGTAACGAAGTCAACAGCGCGCTGGCATCACTGCAGACCGCAGAAGCCAAGAAGAACTTCATGACCCAGCAAGTGGCAGCCCTCACCGATGCCGTGCAGGCCACCGAAGCCCTCTACAAGGACAACGTCTCGCGCCAGGTCAACTATCTCAACGTGTTGACAGCACAGACAGGACTCCTGAACGCTCAGATGGGACAGATTGGCAACGACCTCGAAGCCGTCCAGGCCACCATCAACCTCTACCAGGCCCTCGGTGGCGGCAGCCTCACCGACACCCCTGCCCAATAATCCCCTGTCTGTCATACGACATACAGGACACCGCTTACATTCAAAGCCTTCCCGCCACCCAGCGGGAAGGCTTTTTCCGCGATTTCCCGTTCCTTTCTGCGATTTTCCGTGCTTTTATTTTGCACTTCGATCGCTTAATCGTAACTTTGTGGCGTAAATCACCCGAAAAAAGGCTCATGGAGAGCTGAGAAGGTGAGAATAGAAAGTGTATGGCAAACGCGAATCCATCTTTTGAAGACCTCCTGCTGAGCGAGGAGGATATCAAGCTGAGATATATCACACCCGCCATTTTGGATAAGAAATGGTCGGTGAAAGATATTACTATGGAGACGAAGGTGAAGCTGACGGATGGCAAGATCAACCTTCGAGGCAATCTCGTGGCACGCGGCAAAGCGAAATATGCCGACTATATGCTTTTCTTCAATCGCGCAACGCCCATCGCCATCGTCGAAGCCAAAGATGCCAAACATTCCGTCAGTCACGGTATGCAACAGGCTAAGGAATACGCTGCGATGATGGACATCCCGTTTGCCTTCAGCTCCAACGGCTTCGGCTTCCACGAGTATGATTTCCTGACGGGTCAGGAGCGTTCTTTCCCGATGGACGAGTTCCCCACGAAAGATGAGCTGTATGCCCGTTTCCTGGCAGAGAGCAACGATGGTGCCGGTCTCTCGGCCAAAGAGCTGAATGTCATGAACCAGCCCTTCTGCACAGGTCAGGACATCTTCCCTCCGCGTTACTATCAGCGCAATGCCGTCAACCGCACCATCAACGCCATCGCCCAGGGCAAGGACCGCCTGCTGTTGGTGATGGCCACAGGCACGGGAAAGACCTACACCGCCTTCCAGATTGTCTATCGTCTGCTGAAGGCGGGGCTGATCAAGAAGGTGTTGTACTTGGCTGACCGCAATATCCTCGTGGACCAATCTATCGAGCAGGACTTCAAGCCCCTCACCAATACCATTCACAAAGTCAACTACCAGCAGGACAAGGAGCACCCCGATACGGCTCACGAAGTCTATTTCGCCCTCTACCAACAGCTCATCGGTCAGGAGGGTGCTAAGCACTACGAAGAGTTGTTCAAGCCCGAGTTCTTTGACTTGGTCATCGTTGACGAGTGCCATCGCGGCAGCGCCAAGGACGACAGCAACTGGCGCGAGATTCTGGAGTATTTCAGCGATGCCATTCAACTGGGTATGACTGCCACGCCCAAGGAAACACGCTACCAGTCCAATATCAGCTATTTCGACGAACCCATCTACAAATACAGCCTGAAAGAGGGTATCGACGACGGCTTCCTTGCGCCCTATCAGGTCATCAACATCAAGACCAATATCGGCGATGGCTGGCGTCCGCTCAAAGGCCAGCGCGACATCTACGGGAATATCATCGAAGACCGTATCTACAACAACACGGACTTTGACTACAATATCATCATCGAAGACCGCATCCGCGAGGTGGCTCGCGAAATCACGAACCATCTCAAGCAGACAAACCGCATGAACAAGACCATCGTCTTCTGTGCCGACGAAGATCATGCCGAGCGAATGCGAGTGGCCCTTGTCAACGAGAATGCGGATATGTGCAAGAAGCATAAGGACTATGTCGTCCGCATCACGGGAACCGATGACTACGGCAAGGGCAAGCTGGACTACTTCATCTCCGTCTCATCCGAGTTCCCCGTCATCGCCACCACCAGCAAACTGCTCTCAACAGGCGTTGACTGCAAGATGGTGAAGCTCATCG
Organism: uncultured Prevotellaceae bacterium; assembly: GCA_947170495.1. Lineage (GTDB taxonomy): Bacteria > Bacteroidota > Bacteroidia > Bacteroidales > Bacteroidaceae > Physcousia. Next base: position 33,072 of record CAMVUB010000004.1, on the reverse strand, counting down.
TGCTCGACCAGAACATCAACTCCATGACAGAGTTCAAGCAGATTGTAGGTCGTGGCACGCGCATTCGTGAGAAGGAGGGCAAGCTGTTCTTCAATATCATGGATTTCAGGAATGTCACACGCTTGTTTGCTGATCCAGACTGGGATGGCCCCATCGAAGTGCATGAGGGTTACATCCCCAAAACCGACACCTCTTATGACACCGCAGAGGGCGAAGGTGGCCTGCCTACGGTCAAGGAAGCGCCTGCGGGCTATGACCTACGTCCCAAACCCATTGTAGATAAGGACGGCTGCACGGTAGAGGTCATCAGCAAGGTCGTATCCGTCTATGATGCCGACGGCAAGCTGCTGCGCACCGAGAGCATCACGGACTATACCAAGAAGAATATCCGCGACTCCTATGCCAGCCTCAGCGACTTCATCCTCCATTGGAATCGCGCTGAGCGAAAGGCTGAGATTACAGAACTGCTGCGCGAGAGTGGCATTGACCTGCAGGCGTTGAAGGAAGACCAACAGATGGCCGATGTCGATGACTTCGACTTCATCTGCCATATCGCCTACGGTCAGAAACCGCTTACCCGCCGTGAGCGTGCCGAGAACGTGAAGAAGCGCGACATCTTCCACAAATACGGCCCCGAAGCCCGCAAGGTGCTCGAAGCCCTGCTTGACAAGTATATGAACGAGGGCATCAGCCAACTGGAGAATCGCCGTGTGCTCAGCCTCGATCCCTTCCGTCAGATGGGCTCACCCGCCAGCATCGCACGCCTCTTCGGCGGCAACCAGCAATACTTCGATGCCGTGAAGGAGCTCGAGCAAGAAATCTACAGGGCTGGGTAAATCGTCAAATTGTAAATTGTCCAATTGTCCAATATCATGGCATTAACCAATTTCGTTAAGAATATCCGAAACATCATGCGCAATGATGCCGGCATCAACGGCGATGCCCAGCGCATCGAGCAGATTGCGTGGATGCTTTTCCTGAAAGTATATGACGAGAAAGAGAACGACTGGGAGTTCAACGAGGACAACTACCAGTCCTTCATCCCTGAGCACTGCCGCTGGCGCAACTGGGCCAAGGACGACGGCACCGGCGAGGCGCTGACAGCCGACAAGCTGCTTCACTTCGTCAACGACACTCTCTTCCCAACCCTGAAGACGCTGGAGGTGACACCTTCGACACCCATGCGCAGCGCCATCGTGCGATCCACGTTCCAGGACGCCAACCAATATATGAAAGATGGTGTTCTACTGCGCCAAGTCATCAACGTCATCGACGGCCTCGACCTCGGTAGCTACGAGGAGAGCCACGCCTTCGGCGAGATCTACGAGAGCATCCTCAAAGAGATGCAGTCCGCAGGCACGGCAGGTGAGTTCTACACCCCTCGTGCCCTCACCGATTTCATGGCTGAGATCATCCAGCCGCAGATTGGCGAGCGTGTGGCCGACTTCGCCTGCGGCACGGGCGGCTTCCTCACATCGTGGCTGAAGGCCCTCGACAAGAAGGTTACAACCGCCGAAGACCGCGAGGCCTACGCACAGAGCATCTACGGCATCGAGAAGAAACAATTCCCCTATATGCTCTGCGTCACCAACATGCTCCTCCACGACATCGACTCGCCACACGTCTATCATGACAACTCGTTCACCAAGGACGTGCTCAACTACACCGACGACGACTGCTTCGATGTCATCCTGATGAATCCCCCTTATGGCGGCAACGAGAAGAACGACATCAAGCGCCACTTCCCCAGCGACCTCGCCTCCAGCGAGACGGCCGACCTCTTCATGGTGGTCATCACCTATCGTCTGGCTAAGCACGGGCGCGCCGCTGTCATCCTCCCCGACGGCTTTCTCTTCGGCACCGACAACGCCAAGCTGGCCATCAAGGAGCGCCTGCTGCGCCAGTTCAACCTCCACACCATCATCCGTCTGCCAGGCAGTATCTTCTCGCCCTACACCAGCATCGCCACCAACATCCTCTTCTTCAACAACGAGCGTGCAGAAGGGGCACAGGAAGGCTTCGCGACAAAGAACACCTGGTTCTACCGCCTCGACATGCCCGAGGGCTACAAGCACTTCTCCAAGACCAAGCCCATGCTCAGCGAGCACGCACAGCCCATCCGCGACTGGTGGCACCAGCGCACGGAGATTATCGATGCTGAGACGGGCGACGAGAAAGCCCGCTGCTTCACAGCACAGCAACTCATCGACCTTGGCTACAACTTCGACCAATGCAAGTTCCCCAAGGAGGAGGAAGAAGTGTTGCGCCCCGAAGAACTCCTGCAACAGTACCACGCCCAACGCGCAGCCCTCGATGCCAAGATCGACCAGACGCTCAGTGAGATACAGAAAATGTTGGGCATAACAATTGATTAAGACGTATGGCAGACAAAGAAAATAAACTGATTCTCTATAAGGATGAAGAGGGAAAACTGAGTGTAAACACTCTGTTTGCTGATGAGGATGTGTGGCTGACGCAGGCACAACTGGTAGAGATTTACCAGTCGAGCAAATCAAACATCAGTGAGCATCTAACAAACATTTTTGCAGATAAAGAACTGGATCAGGATTCAGTTGTTCGGAAATTCCGAACAACTGCTGCAGACGGGAAAAACTATCAGATATTACACTATAACCTTGACGTGATTATTGCCTTAGGATATCGTGTTCAATCGCCTATAGCAGTACGTTTCCGCCGTTGGGCCACTCGCTTATTGCATGAGTATATACAGAAGGGCTTCACGATGGACGATGAACGATTGAAGCAAGGCGGCAATCGCTACTTCAAGGAATTGCTGCAACGCATTCGCGATATCCGAAGCAGTGAACGTAATTTCTATCAGCAGGTGACGGATATCTATGCCACTTCAACGGACTATGACCCGCGTTCGCCAATGACGAAGTTGTTCTTTGCTACCGTACAGAACAAGATGCACTATGCTGTCCATGAGCATACTGCTGCAGAGTTGATATATGAGCGTGTGGACAACGAGAAGCCCTTTGTTGGTATGACCAACTTTAAGGGCAACTATGTTACTCGCGACGATGTAAAGATAGCCAAGAACTACCTGACGGAGTTGGAGTTACAACGATTGAACCTATTGACCTCGCAATTCTTGGATTATGCTGAGTTCCAAGCTTTAGAGCAGAATCCTATGACGATGGCCGATTGGATAGCAGCACTCGACGACCAGATATTGCGCTTGCGTAAAAACATCCTCGAAGGTAGTGGTACTGTGTCGCATCAAGAAGCCATCGAGAAAGCTGAGCGTGAGTTTGAAATCTATCGCGAGCGCGAGATGCGTATGCTTGAGAGTGACTTCGATAAGGCTGTAAAGGGATTGTTAGATTTTAAAATCAATCCAGAACAGGAGGACTAAGCATGAACGCACAACAACTGAAGAACGCCATACTGCAAGAAGCCATCGAGGGGCGCTTGGTGCCGCAAGACCCAAACGATGAGCCTGCTTCCGTGCTGCTCCAACGCATACGGAAGGAGAAGGAAAGACTGGTGAAAGAGGGAAAGCTCAAGAAGAAAGACCTCGAAGTAAAACCCATCTCTGAGGACGAAAAGCCGTTCGAGATTCCTGAGAGTTGGGAGTGGGTGAGGCTATCGTCTTTATCCTCTGCTATACATTATGGCTTTACTGCATCAGCAGCTCCAACAGGGAATGCAAGATTGCTAAGAATTACAGATATTCAAGATGATACAGTCGATTGGAAATCGGTGCCGTATTGTACAACTAAAGACAAAGATTTAAAGACATATCAACTTAAAAACAGAGATATCTTAATTGCTCGAACAGGTGGAACTATAGGCAAAACTTATATCGTAAGGCAATTGGAAGATGTAGCAGTTTTTGCCTCTTATTTAATAAGAGTGATTCCACTTGAAGAAATAAATGAAGAGTTTCTTAAGCTGTTTATGATGACTCCTTGTTATTGGAAACAACTTATTGATGCATCTTCAGGAACGGGACAACCAAACGTTAATGGCCAATCATTAAGTAATTTGATAATACCAATCCCTCCCCAAGAGGAACAAAAGAGGATTCTTTCAAAGTATAAGGAACTGCTACCGAAAGTGGAGGAGTACGGGAAGGCGCAGGAAGCCCTCGACAAGCTGAATACAGAACTGCCTGAACGACTAAAGAAGAGCATCCTGCAAGAAGCCATCTCAGGTCGCTTGGTGGCGCAAGCCCCCAACGACGAACCCGCCAGCGTCCTCCTCGAAAAAATCCGCAAAGAGAAAGCCCAACTCTTAAAAGCCGGCAAACTCAAAAAGAAAGACCTCATCGAAACACCCATCAACGAAGACGAAATCCCCTTCGAGATACCAGATAGTTGGGAGTGGGTGAGATTGGGGGATATTTCTTTGGATTCAGCTGATGGCCCTTTTGGCAGTAATCTGAAAAAGGATCATTACACGACATCTAAAGAGGTTAGAATAATACAACTTAGCAATATTGGAGAATTAGGATGGAAAGATGCTAATACAAAATATACAACCTATAAACATCTTGAGACCATCCAAAGAAGCGAAGCGTTTGCTGGTGATATTATTATTGCCAAAATGATGCCTGCAGGAAGGGCTATAATTTGTCCTTCTGATGATAATAAATATGTGTTGTCTTCGGACGCCGTACGGTTTGATTTTTCAAACTATCTATTCAAGAAGTATCTTTATTATTCTATTAATTCGTCGATTTTCAAAAGCCAAGTATATGGCAATGTGCAAGGAATAACAAGAGTAAGAACAAGTCTTACAAAGCTTAGAAATTATCTTATTCCCCTTCCCCCTCTCGCCGAGCAGCACCGCATCGTGGCTAAGCTGGAGCAACTCCTTGGCGAGATAGATAAACTGAAATAAATGTCTCGAATACTCTATAAATATTTAGACATAAAAGGCGCAAGACGCATGATTGGAAATAGTAACCTCCAATTTACTAATGCGTCACAACTTAATGACCCTTTCGATTGTCATCCTAAATTACTTGACTATTCGAATGTGCCAAAGTGTACACGGGGATGGATTCCTGAAGAATGGTGGCAAGAGAAAGAGGAAAATGACGCTCTCAACGTTCGCAACGAAACGTGGCTTTGTAGTTTATCGAGAGTAAATGATTCTATACTCATGTGGAGTCATTATTGCTATAATCATAAAGGTGTTTGTATAGGTCTTGATTTGGACAAAGTAATGCAGTCTGTTCCTCCTATGTTTGGTATGTTATATATGAAACCTCTTGTTATAGATATTCAATACAAGGATATAATAGAACGTCCCAATAAATATAGTTCCACACAAGATTTATTCACTTATCAATGGCAAACAAAAGCCAAGGATTGGGAATATGAGCAGGAGGTCAGATTGGTGATACCAAGACCATCTCAAATGTATGCAGCTCTTACTCCAGAACAAACAAAAATACCAAAAGAGTCATGGGATTGGCGCGAGATACATCATTACATGCCTTTGAAAGGAGAATGTTTTGAGTCTATATATTTTGGTATAAATACAGATTCAACTGAGAAAGAAATGTTAGTCGAATCTGTTCGCAGGGAGCTAAATCCACAAATAAAACTCTACCAAATGCAGGTAGATGAGAATGCTTTTCGACTTCAACCTACAATTATATGACATTTTGTATAACCCAAATATGTCAATCGTTAATGAGATAGGGAATAAAACAAAAGACAATTAACCAAAGGTATAAAACGATATTTTCTGATGTTTTTTATGATGGCTGTGAGCGTCTGCGGCGACTACAAGGCCGAACTGCGGAAAGAGCTGGGCGTCGACAAGAAGGTTGGGGAACTCCTGAAGTTCTACGGAGTGAGAGGAAGATGTGTGATGGCTGATGTATGATGTGTGATGGCTGATGTGAAAAAAATTGTGGGGATTGTTTCTTTTCTTGAACAATGAAGCCAGGATTCATCATATTGGCATGCGCCACTTCGATCCTGCATCAGAGGATGACATGGACGACAACGGCATGGGCCGCTATATGGAAAACAATGTTGATGAGGGTTGGGAGTGAACGATGGAAGATGGAAGAGTACGGGGAAAGGCTCATTTGGTAGTAAAAAGTAAATAAAAATAATTGGGATGATATAATTTTACGTCAAAATGATGGCAGAATGAAATAAAATGCTTTCCTTTGCATCGTTAAAACATTACAACTATGGCACAGGTATCTATGACGGTGAGAATGGACTCACAACTAAAACAGAGCTTTGATGCGCTCTGTGCACGTATGGGCATGAGCGTAAACACAGCAATGAATGTGTTTGCAAAGGCGGTAGTGACGTATCGGAAAATTCCTTTTGAAATCAAAGCAGACCCCGAATGGGAATCCATGGGCGATCTTGAGGCTTTCCGTGAATTTAGAAGGATGGCAGAGAGTGGTTTGCTGCCGGACTTAACACTCGACGAGATTAACGAAGAGATTAGATTAGCACGCGAAGAAAAGGCTGCAAGAGAAAAGGCAAAAGTATGATATACGCTGTTATTGACACCAATGTTTTAGTAGCGGCTTTGTTGTCGCGCCACTCGGATTCTGCAACAGTACAAGTTGTAAGTGCTATTTCTGAAAAGGGGTTGCGGCCTTTGTACAATCATGAAATTATTGCGGAATACAAGGATGTGCTAAGCAGACCGAAGTTTGAATTCCCATCTAAAGCCATTGCCTCTATTCTTAACAAGATTCAAATGTCAGGAATGGCTTCTTATCGTGTGCCTAGTTCAGAAGTGTTTCCAGATCCTAAGGATGTGGTGTTCTATGAGGTTGCCATGTCGAAGGATGATGCTTACCTTGTGACAGGTAACATAAGGCATTTCCCAAAGAACACCATTGTTGTTACCCCATCGGAGATGCTGGAAATACTGCAACGCGAAGGAATCCTGTAAAAGCGTAGAGACAGAATTATTTTTGCGGAAAACTTTATGAGGGTTACGCACGTGGGGAGGTGAGTCGGCGTCGGCGAGTTGCAGGATGATGACGGAGGGAGGCGGTTTGCGTAGGGCTCATAGGGTTTTCCGCAAAACTTTTTCTCGAGATGAACGGGTGAAATGAAGGACGCGTCCTATCGGCCTTCACGACGCATCGTAACGGCCCGAGGGACGCGTCCTTATTGCGAGTTCCACGCGTGGGACACGATTGAAGACCGCGGTGCGTTGAGTGTCCCACCATGGTGATCCAGTAGGAAGACCACGCTGCGTTCGTCGTTCCATCACGATGGAACGATGAGAAGACCATGGTCTTCGGGTCATAACCCCTAAGGGTTTCGGGCGATAGTCCTAAGGGTTTTGAGAAAAAGCCTTAAGGGTTTTGCGCTGAAGCCCTAAGGGTTTCGTGTGCTTTAGTCTTTGCTGAGACGTATATTATTTCACGAGGACTTTGCGGCCGTTGACGATGTAGATGCCGGGGGTGAGGCCGTTGCGCCAGGTGTTGTAGGTGGCGCGCTGCTTGAGGCGGAGGCCGCGCATGTCATAGACCTCAAAGACGGTGGCTGTGGAGGGTGCGGCGATGCCGTCGGTGAAATAGGGATCGTCGCCGGGCTGATCCTCGGGTGTCTCGGGAATGCCCATAATCTCTTCGTCGGTGAGCTCGTAGGGCGTCAGCTGATTGAAGATGGCTGTGGCGCGCTGCTGGAGCCAACGCTTGGCATTGGTGGTGGCAGTGGCGTAGTTGGCGTAGTCCCAGTCGCTGTAATAGACGTGGTTGTTGTTATTCTCGAGCGAGGGCTGGGCGAAGTTGTAGTAGTCGTCGCAGTAGTCGATGAGCTCGTTGAGATAGAGGCGAATGAAGCGCGACCAGTACTTGTACATGGCGCGGTCGAGGGGCTCGCCGCATTGGCGCAGGCGTTTCCAGAAGGCGGAAGCCTCCATGGACGAGCGGGTGAAATAGTTATCGGTGGCACCGCTCTGGAAGTAGGTGCGGTTGCCATATTCGTAGCCGTAGCTCCAGTCGAGGTCCCAGACGGGTCCCCACTTGAACTTGGAATCTTCGTCATAGACGTCCTCGTGGTAGAGGAAGGTGCTCTTGGGGTGCATCAGCTCGTAGTTGATGATCAGCTCGTTGGCGACGAGGAAGCGTGCCAGCGACTCGATATCTACGACGGAGGAGATGTCCTGCTGGTCCTCCACCATCCACACGAACTCTTGGAAGCGTGTCGTGATGTCGCTATATGACTTGATGAGGGTCTTGATGTCCTCGCTTTCCTCGGGGTTCACCTGGGTGGGATTGAAGACTTCGGGCTCCTTGATTTTCACGGGGATGCCCACGCTCTGCCCATTGATGGTGGCGTAGGAGTAGTAGCGGGTCTCGTCGCTGTACGTGTCGAGTTCCAGGAAGCAGGCCTTGGTCTCGTCGTCGAGGTCGATGCTGTTGTTGGAGAAGCCTGTCTTCTCGGTGAAGTTGTAGCTGCCCCAGTACTGGCCGTTCATGTAGAGCTCCACGGGGACGATGTGGTTGGCGCCGTCAGCGCCGATGAGTCCTGCGGCATACATGCCGATGGCGTTGCTGGTCATGGAGCCCGACTGACGGTTGGCGAGGAGCACCCAGCTCTTGCCTTTCTTGAGGCCGAAGGGCTTCTGCTTCTCCTCAAACTTCAGGCGATAGGGGTTCTTGGAGTCGGGCGTGTCGCTCCAGCTGCTGTTACCGCGACCACGAATCTGCACGGGGGTCTCGGCGAAGTCAGGATACATGCCGGCGCCGTCGAGGCGGATGGTGGCGTCGAGGTAGTATGACTTGCTGCTCACCAGGCCGCCACCGTCGATGTTGATATACACCTTGGGCACTCCAGTGGCCTGTGCCCAGTCGAGGTTGAGTTGGTATTCCGTGCCGTAGGGCACCATCGTGTCGGCATAGACGGCGGGGGTGCCTTCGGTCTTCTCGAGCTCACATGAGAACATCTTCAACTCGGCCACGCAGAAGTAGTTTTTGTAGCCGGCCTTCAGCATGGCGATACGGAACAACGCGCAGGGTTGCTCCAGCTCCACGACGGGCGAGGTATTGGTAGCACCGGCACTCGTATTCAGATCTCCCTCCAGATTACGCTGAACCTCCTGCCATGTTTCACCTCCATCATAGCTGGTCCACAAGCTGAGCACCAGTGGAGAACGGCCATCGGTGTCCGCACGATTGGTCACAGCATAGGAGATGTTATACACGGGCTCGGGAAGAGTCACATCAATGTATGGGAACTCCTCCAGCGGCAGCTTCTCATATTCACCTGAACCCCAAGTAGAATGAAAATAAGTGTTGTAGTCACCATCAACAGCCATATCCAAGATCTGATCCTCATAGTTGGAGGGTGCGTTGGTGCTGAGCTTGTCGGCCGTCAGGGGAATCTCCGTCAGTTTCCATTCCTCCTTGCCTTCCTCGGCAGGGCTCACGAGCGTGTTCTTGAGGATCCTGACACCGGGAAAGGCGATGGTCACGCGCTCCTGGGCGCCCATCTTCACACGGCTCACCTTGCTGTAGAGGCGCTCCTCATCGTTGAGATAGACCTCGGCACGAGCATCGGAGCGCTTGAAGGAGGGCGTCAGCCAATGCGTGAAGGCAGCCACCTGCGAAGTGCTGTTGATCTGGTTGTCGGGGGTGATGTCACACAGCACGTCGGAGAACAGCTGGTGGTTGAATTTGTTATTGAACTTGAACGAAGTGATGGTCGGGCGGTTCAACTGCATCTGGTGGTCGTAGGAGTTGAGTTCCGCGAGGGGATAGATGAACTCCGAGCCGCCGATGGTTACCACCTTGAGGTACGCCTCGTCGATGGTTTCCTCGGCTACTGCCGAGGCAGGGAAGATGTCGAGCGAGCCGTCCTTCTTCTCCACGAAGATGGAGTCCTCCCGCTCCTCTTCCTCTCCGGCATACACGTTCATGGGGGCGCAGAGGCTTCCCAACAGGCAAGTTATCAGTAAGTAGATATGCTTCATAGTTCTATTGTTTTGCTACATTTTACGCCACAAAGGTACGGAGTTTTTGCCATTCAGCCGCAGAAAGCAGTAAAATTAGGTCAAAAGGTGCATATTTTTTTGCATTTGAAGTGTATTCGTTGTACTTTTGCACACTCATTCGCGAGTCTGATGGCGCAAACAATGTTTGATACCGTGCTGTCGCTGCCCCTGTTCCAAGGACTGAGCCCCGACGACCTGACGCGCATCCTGGAATCGACACGTCTCAGGTTCGAGACGCTGATGCCCGAGACCCAGTTTGTGCAGCAGGATGACTTGTGCAATGAGGTCATCTTCATCCTGGGCGGCACAGTCCGCTGCACCACCACGGCCGCCGACCGCATGTGGAATGTGGAGGAGGTGCTGCCTGTACCCACCCTACTGGGTTTGGAGGTGCTCTACGGCAGCACACGCGTCTATCCCTACACCGCCTATGCCGACACCACCGTGCGGCTCATGCGGGTGGACAAGCGAACGCTGGCCGCGCTGACGAGCTATTTCGAGGTCTTCCGCATCAACGTCCTCAACACGCTCTCCGCCCTCGTCGCCCGACAGCGACAGCTGCAATGGATGCCAGCCCCGCAGACGCTGGAGGGGCGCATCGTACATTTCATGCGAAACCATGTGCAACGTCCAGCGGGCTACAAGCTATTCCGCATCTCCCTGTCAACCCTGGGTGCCTATCTGGGCGAGGATTCGCGCTATATCTCCAGGGCGCTACACAGACTGGAAAAGAAGGGGCTGCTGCAAATGAATCGTCGCATGATTCACGTCCCCGCCTTCGAGAACATCATCAAAGAAACACTTTAATCAATGAGAGATAATCCACTCTTTAACAAGAACTACGGCACACCGCACAATACGGCACCATTCGACAGAATACAGTTGGAGGACTATGAGCCTGCCATCCTCGAAGGCATCCGGCAGGACGATGCGTTCATCCAGCGCATCACCGACAATCCAGAGCCGCCGACCTTCGACAATACGGTGGCCGTGACCACGCCCGACGACATGCTGGAGCGCGTCACGAAAGTGTTCTTCAACCTGCTCTCGGCCGAGACCAACGACGAGATGGACGCGCTGGCGCAGAAGCTCTCCCCTATCCTCACCGAGCACGCCAACAACATCCTCTTCAACAAGCGCTACTTCCAGCGGATTCAGGCTGTTTATGAACAATACCATAAACCCTCAACCATAAACCCTGAACCCTTAACCATAAACCCTGAACCAGCCCGCCCCCTCACCCCTGAGGAGCAGATGCTGCTGGAGAAGTCCTACGAGGGCTTCATCCGTGCCGGCGCCGCATTGGACGAGGCTGGCCAGGCGCGTCTGCGCGAGATGAACCAGCAGATGGCACTCCTGACCCTGCAGTTCTCACAGAACAACCTGAAGGCCACCAACGCCTATCAGCTCCATATCACCGACGAGGCCGACCTCGCCGGACTCCCTGACTCCGCACGTGATGCCGCCGCCCTGGCCGCCAAGGAGAATGGCAAGGAGGGCTGGCTCTTCACGCTCCACGCCCCGTCGTACGGTCCCTTCCTGACCTACGCAGACAACCGCGAGCTGCGCCGCCAGATGTATATGGCTAAGAACACGCTTTGCGTGGGCGACGGCGAGCTCAGCAACGAGGCCATCGTGCGACAGCTTGTCAACCTGCGCCGCGAGCACGCACAGCTGCTGGGCTACAAGACCTTTGCCGACTATGTCCTCAAGGAGCGGATGGCCGAGACGGCCGACAATGTCTATCGCCTGCTGGACCAGCTCCTGGAAGCCTACATGGAGCCCGCACGCAAGGAAGTGGCTGAGATAGAAGCCATTGCGCGCAAGCTGGAAGGCGCAGACTTCGAGCTGAAGCCCTGGGATTTCTCCTACTACGGCCACAAGCTGAAGATGGAGCGCTTCAATATCGATGCCGAGATGACACGCCCCTATCTGCAGCTCTCGCGCGTCAAGGAGGGTGTCTTCGGCCTCGCCACGCGCCTCTACGGCATCACCTTCCGCGAGAACAAGGACATCCCCGTCTATCACCCCGACGTGCAGGCCTACGAGGTTCTGGACAAGGACGGCAGTTTCTTGGCTGTCCTCTACACCGACTTCTTCCCCCGCAAGGGCAAGCAGAGCGGCGCCTGGATGACCAGCTTCAAAGAGCAATGGATTGGGCCCGAAGACAACTGCCCCGACCCGAAAGACCCGTCGCTGTGGAAGAACAGCCGCCCGCATGTCTCGCTGGTGATGAACTTCACCAAGCCCACCGAGACGAAGCCCGCCCTACTGACGCTGGGCGAGGTAGAGACCTTCCTGCACGAGTTCGGGCACGCGCTGCACGGCATCTTCGCCAACACGCGCTTCGCCAGCCTCTCGGGCACCAGCGTCTATTGGGACTTCGTGGAGCTGCCCTCGCAGCTGATGGAGAACTTCGCCGTCGAGCCCGACTTCCTGAACACCTTCGCCGCCCACTACGAGACAGGCGAGCCGATGCCCGCCGACTTGATACAACGCATCATCGACAGCCGCAACTTCAACGTGGCCTACGCCTGCATACGACAGGTGAGCTTCGGGCTGCTGGATATGGCTTACTACACGCTCACGGAGCCCTTCACGGCTGACGTCCAAGCCTTTGAGCGCGAGGCGTGGAAGCGTGCACTGCTGTTCGACGAGGTACCCGGCACCTGCATGACGGTGCAGTTCGGCCATATCATGTCGGGCGGCTATGCAGCTGGCTACTACAGCTACAAATGGGCCGAGGTGCTAGATGCCGACGCCTTCTCGGTCTTCAAGCACGACGGCATCTTCAACCGCGAGACCGCCCAGCGCTTCCGCGACTGCATCCTCTCGCGAGGCGGCACCGAGCACCCCATGACCCTTTACAAACGCTTCCGCGGCCAGGAGCCGACCATTGATGCGCTCCTCAAGCGGAATGGAATAAAAAGACCCACCCCCGACCCCTCCCGTAATGGAGGGGAGTGCCTGCGGAGTGGAAGATAAACACCTTTATTCATTTATTCATAGAAAACAATTTAACCAACATGGATAATAAAGACCATACAACACACCAGCCTTCTTCCTCCCTAACGGGAGGGGCCAGGGGTGGGTCTATCTTAGATAAGCGCTATCTACGCATGGCTCGCATATGGAGCGAGAACAGCTACTGCGTCCGCAGACAAGTGGGCGCGCTGATTGTCAAGGATAAGATGATCATCAGCGACGGCTACAACGGCACACCCTCGGGCTTCGAGAACGTGTGTGAGGAGAACGGCGTCACCAAGCCCTATGTCCTTCACGCCGAGGCCAATGCCATCACGAAAATCGCCCGCTCAGGCAACAACTCTGAGGGCGCCACGCTCTATGTGACGGACTCGCCCTGCATCGAGTGCTCGAAGCTCATCATCCAATCCGGCATCCGCCGCGTAGTGTATGCCCGTGACTACCGCCTGCACGACGGCATCGACCTGCTCCAGCGTGCCGGCATCGATGTGGAGCACTTGCCGATTGAGGGGTACGTTTAACGGTTAGCGGTTAAAGAGTTCAAAGGTTCAAGAGTTCAAGGAAAATCATATTTTTCACTTTTCATTCCTTCATTTTTCACTTTTCAAGAAATGAACACCAAGTCACGTCTCGTCCCGCTGTTGTTGGCCATTGCCGTCATTCTTGGCATTGGCATCGGCCTGTTCTATGCCAACCACTTTTCGGGCAACCGACTGAATATCATCAACACAGGTAGCAACAAGCTGAACTACCTGTTGCAGATCATCGACAACAACTATGTCGATACCATCAACGTCAACGACCTCGTCGAGGAGGCGATGCCCACGATCCTCTCGGAGCTCGACCCCCACTCCAGCTACATTAGCGCTTCGGACGCCGAGGAGAGTACAGAGGAACTCAAAGGCAGCTTCTCAGGCATCGGTGTGCGCTTCACGGTGCAGAAGGACACCGTCAACGTGATGAACGTCATCAAGGGCGGCCCGTCGGAGAAAGTGGGCGTACTCGCCGGAGACCGAATCATCGCTGCCGACGACAGCACGCTCATCGGCATGGAGAACCGCGAGATCATGAAGCGCCTGCGTGGCCCCAAGGACTCGAAGGTGAAGCTCACCATCGTGCGTCACGGGCATAAGAAACCGCTGACCATCACCGTCGTGCGCGGCGAGGTGCCCGTGGAGAGTGTAGATAGCTACTTCATGCTCGACAAACATACAGGCTACATCTCCATCGAGAGCTTCGGCGAGAACACCTATCCCGAAATGCTGACGGCACTGGCGCAACTCAATGTACGGGGCATGAAAAACCTCGTCATCGATCTGCGCGGCAACCGCGGCGGCTATATGCAGACGGCCATCATGATGGTCAACGAGTTCCTGCCGGGCGGACAGCTGGTGGTCTATACCGAAGGCCGCAAGTCGCCGCGCGAGGAATACCGCACCGACGGCCGCGGCACCTTCCAACACCTGCCCCTCATCGTGTTGGTCGATGAGGGCTCCGCCTCAGCCTCGGAAATCTTCGCCGGTGCTATTCAGGACAACGACCGCGGCACGATCATCGGTCGCCGTTCGTTCGGCAAAGGCCTTGTGCAGCAACCCATTGAGTTCAAGGACGGCAGCGTTGTGCGACTGACCGTAGCGCGCTACTACACGCCCTCGGGCCGCTGCATTCAGAAGCCCTACGAAAAAGGCAAGGGCGAGGAGTATGAGAACGACCTGATGGCCCGCTACGAGCGCGGCGAGTTCTTCTCCGCCGACAGCATCCATCAGGACGGCCCCGAGTACAAGACCCGCATCGGGCGCACCGTCTATGGCGGCGGCGGTATTATGCCCGACATCTTCGTGCCAGAGGACACGACACTCTACACAAGCTACTACAAGGAAGCGCTGTTCAGCGGCCTCGTGATTCAATACGCCTACCTCTTCAACGACCAGAACCGCGCTCAGCTCCAGCGCATGAAGAACGTCACCGAGATGGAAAGCTGGCTCAAGCGCCAGAACCTGCTGGAGAAGTTCGCACGCTACGGCGAGGAGCACGGCCTCAAGCGCCGCAACCTGATGCTGCAGCGCAGTGCGCCCCTCTTTGAGCGCTCGCTCTTTTCGAACATCATCTACAACGCCCAAGACCAACAGTGGCGACTGCAGTATCTCAGCAAGACGGACGAAGTCATCCAACGCTCAATGCGGCTCTTCGAAGCAGGCGAATCCGTGCCTACGCTGCCCAGCGAGGAATAATTTTTAAGACAACGAATTACACGAATTTCACGAATTATATTCTGTCGTTGTGTTGCTATTTGCAAAGAAGAATTCGTATAATTCGTGAAATTCGTTGTGAGAAAAAAGAGTGTTCACATGACCAAGTCTGAAGTCCGACAGGAGATTCGTCGCCGCAAGGCAGCCTGCTCAGCAGAGGAGCGGGCGCTGCTGTCGCGCCAGGTGACTGCCAAGCTCGTGGCCACCCCACAATGGCAGCACGCCCACACCGTCCTCCTCTACCACTCCCTGCCCGATGAGGTCGCGACACACGACCTCATCACCGAAGCCCTGTCCGCAGGCAAGCGCGTCCTGCTGCCCGTTGTCGTGGGCGACGACCTCGAGCTCCGCTTCCTGCCCACTCCCGACGCCCTCCGCGAAGGTGCCTTCCACATCTTAGAGCCCACGGGAGCCCCCATCACCGACTATGCCGCCATCGACCTCGCCGTCATCCCCGGTGTCGCCTTCACCCCCGACGGCCGTCGTCTCGGCCGTGGCCGCGGCTACTACGACCGCCTCCTCGCCCATTTCCCCCAATCCCTCTCCTCTTCCCTCTCCCCCTCATTGGAAGAGAGGGAACCCGCTGGTGAGCCTTCCCCCTACCTCATCGGCCTCTGCTGGCACTTCCAGCTCCTTGCCGACCTCCCCACCGAGCCCCACGACCTCACCGTGCACGCCGTCATCGCCTGACCACTAATCGTCTCCTTACCCCATCTTTATCCAACAGACGGGATGAACTTGTTTTTGGCGGACCTTACTCTTCTGCAATTAAGAGCGCGGACTTCCAATCGGAAGCCTGCGCTCTTATTGGTTTCCCATGCATAGGACACGGGAATGCTGTGTGTGGGTTTACTTCACCACTACCTTTTTACCGTTCACAATATTGATGCCCTTCTGCAACTTCAGCAGGCGTTGGCCTGCGAGGTTATAGATGGCCGCATCGGCCTTCTGAATGGTGCCTTGTGCATTGCGAATTGTCTTGATGCCTGTAGCTTCAGCAACATCCTGGTCGCCATAGAAGGTCAATGCGAAACTGTCGATGAAAGGCATCTGACCATTTCGCTTAGGCAGTTCTACGAGGAAGCCCATGGTGATGTCGCCGCGTTCTTCAAGTGTGAAGGGGACCAGTACGTGGAAGAGCCCTGAGGCCTTCAACATATCATCAATCAGTGTACCGTTGCCGTGGCGATAGTCGTAGTCGTTTGTCATGGCCAACATGCTCTCGAGGGTGAGTCCTTTGGCCTCATCTTCATAGAAGAAGGGATGGACGTCAGCGGTTTCTTCGTTGGCATACACCTGACAACGGGTGTAGTTGTTGAACTTGTTTTCTTCTGTGTAGCCACTGGTGGAATAGGTCATGTCCAGACGGATTGATGCATTGACATCAAGGAGATAGTTGCCTGCGGGCATATTTTCAATGGTCTGCCGGAAATCCTGTAGTAAGCTCATGGTTGTACTACCGCCGAACCACCAATAGACGCAGTCTGTGCCGCTGGGAAGTACCATTCCATCCTCTGCTGTCGGCTCTGCCGTTTGCCATCCAGATGCATCAGCGATGTCGAAGTTCGGATTCGTAATTAACGATGTGAAGTCAAAGAAGTTGCCGTTGATGGGCTTGGCACCACTGAGAGAGAAGCTCGCCTCGCTATCCACCAGATAATCGAGTGCTTCTTCCAGGGACTCGATGGTTGCCGACAGCGGATTGTCAAGCAAATCCTGAGCATTCTCAAGAGCAGAATTGAGTTCATCGATATCTGCATCTGTGACGTCCACAGTAGTCAGCATCTGTTGCACTTTATCTACCTCGGCCTGCAAATTAGAAAGGCTTTTGCCCAGTATGGCCTTGGTGTATTCGGCCAGATATGCATCCTTGTCGCCAACATATTGCAGTTCCACTTCATCCCATGCTATCCAGTTGGCATCGGTCTCTGCGTCAATGAAGAGTCCGATGGTGATGGGATCACCTGCTGTTGCCTGCTCATAACCGATCGTATAGATGTTAGCTACGCCATTGGCAGTGTGTACATTCACGCTCTCATCGCCGATGCGCAGTGTGACACCGCTCACTTCTAAGGAAGCCTGATCCTGACGCGTGGCCAAGCAGGCAGCTTTCAGGACATAGTAACCTGCGGGCAATGGAGTGCCGTCGGGCAGTACATCTATCGTCTGCTTGGCATAGTTCTCCTGACCATAGTTGGTGTTGTTGACCCAACACTCCATGAAGGGTTTGGAGAAGTTCTCCACATTGCCACTCGCGTTGATATGCAGGCCCGGGTTTGCTCCAGGCACGAGAATATCCCATCCATTGGTATTGGACATTCCACCGTTGGTGATGACGTTGGCGGGATGTTGATAGCTGGCGTTGGCCACGAGGAACTGGCTCTGTGCCACTTCCAATGTCGCGCGTGCTTCTTTATAGAAATTCTCAGCACTCCCCACGGGGTACTGCACGCCTTCTGGCAAAGCAGCCTGCGCAGCGGAAATGGCTGTTTCGAAATCCATGCGGCCCTGGGTGTATGACTCATCTGCCAACAGGGCCTGAGCCTTTTCGATTGCTGCCAGGAAATTGACATAAGACTTATTAAAGTCGTTGAATAAATTCACTTCCCTTGCCAAATCGTCGATAGCAACCTGCACCTCATCAATGGTTTCGGCCTCTAACGCTGCGGTGGCAGATTCGATAGCAGTATTCAGCTCCGCGTTATAGAGGGGGTGGTTCGCGTCTATCAACGCTGTGGCTGCATCGATATTGGCAGAGAGCGTAGCTTTGGCAGCGGCCAGCAGTTCAGCATCCTGCTGTGCCTGATACGCTTCGGCGTCACCGATGAAGGAGAGCTTGATGTTGTCCCATCCGAGCCAGTTGATATTGGTGTTGTCAAAGCGGAAACCGATGGTCAAATCCTCGCTTTCGGCAATAACGACGTCCACGCTATAGGTGACGGCTTGTGTCTGATCGGCAGTACCAGAGAGACCTATTTCGCGGATACTCTCGTTGGCATATAGCTGAACGCCTTCCAGATCCACAAGATCTGCAGTCTTCTGGCTGACAGTCAAGATATCAGCTGTCAGACGATAATGGCCCGCGGGCAGACCGCTAAGCACTTGGTGAATATCGCCACTGCCCGACAAAGCCGTAGCATTCGCCCACTGCTCAATAAAATCTACCATTGATGTCGAACTGGTTCCAGGATAGCTGACAGCGCGTCGGTTCTGCTTGAAGTTGTTCACCACCCAACCGGTAACGGTCTTGGAATTGTTACCATCCTTGTCAAAGGACGGGTTTGTCACCTTTGCCGTAGCGTCGGCAATGCGACCTCCGTCCTCGTTGTCCAAAAGGAACTGGTCAATCGCCGCCTGCAGTGTGAGGATAGCTTCACGAACCGCAGCGTCATCTGCCAGTTCAGAGATTCCGCTTGTTGCGGTTGTGATTGCTTCCTGCAACGCTGTCTTGCCTTCGGTGTAGTCTTCACTTGCCACGATGGCCTCAGCATCCGCGATAACTGAGTTGAGGGCCTTGGTGTGGACGGGGAATGTCTCGTCCTGAGCAAAACCTGCTAACGACATCAGCAGGGCTGCTGCAAAAAAGTGTAGTCTTTTTCTCATAGTTAATAAAGTTTGTAGTTAGTTGATAATTAGTTGATAAAATGAATGTTTCTATTTGATAGTTTCTGTAATTAGTTTCTTGATTATCTCAGCACTATCCGCTCGATGACCTGGGCGCCGACGTGCTCATTGAGGCGACGGACAAGCATGGCACGGCCTGCCATCAGCTCGGCACGCAGGACGGAGCTGGTGAGATGGACATAGAGGACACGGTTGCGGATCTGCAGGTTGGAGGTATGGCGTGCTATGCCGGGCCCCATGACCTCGGGCCACGACTCTATGAGCCGGTACTCATTGTACGGCGTTTCCAATCCTTCTTCGCGCAGGAACTGTCTGACAACCAGCCCCACGGCCTCGGCCTTCTGCTTTCTCATTCTTCAATCCTCCCGCCGCTAACATGGAACAATTTGTAATCGCTGTCCATCTGCGCCAAGATCTGGTCGAGGTGGTCGCGATTGGTGTCGGTGATGAATATCTGCCCGAAGCTGTCGCCTGAGACGAGGCGCACAATCTGCTCTACCCTACTGGCGTCGAGTTTGTCGAAGATATCGTCGAGCAGCAACAGCGGTGTCGTCTGGCTGCCTGTGCGCTTGAGGAAATCGAACTGCGCCAGCTTCAACGCAATCAGATAGGTCTTGTTCTGCCCCTGCGAGCCCTCACGCTTAATGGGGAAACCGCCCAGCGTCATCTCCAGCTCGTCCTTGTGAATGCCGTGTAGCGAGTAGCCCATGACGAGGTCCTTGGCACGGTCGCGCTGGATGACCTCCAAGAGGGGGCCGCGCTGGGCATGAGAGACATACTGCAATCCCACCTGCTCCTTCTCCTGACTCACATGGGCGTAGATCTTTTGGAAGATGGGCGTGAAAGCCTCCACATAACGGGCACGGGCCTCATAGACGACGGTGCCGTAGCGCGCCATTTCCTCTTCCCATAAAGCCAGCAAATCAGGGTCTGGGCCCGGGTCCTCCATCTTGAGCAGGGCGTTGCGCTGTTGCAGCGCTTTATTGTAGTTCATGAGGGCGTCGAGATAGCGGCGGTCTGTCTGCGAGATGACCACGTCCAAAAAGCGGCGACGCTCCTCGCTGCCACCGCTGATGAGCATCGCGTCCATGGGAGACACCATCACGAGCGGCAACAGACCGATATGTTCTGCCAGGCGCTTGTAGGGCTTCTTGTTGCGCTTCATCTGCTTCTTCACGCCACGTTTCATACCCAAATAGATCTCCTCGGGCGTACCGTCCTCATGCTCGTAATGCCCCTGCAGGACGGCGAAGTCGGCATCGTGCTGAATACAGGTCGTGTCCGAGGCGCCCGTAGCGCTCTTACATAGCGAGAGGAAATAGATGGCATCCAGCAGGTTCGTCTTACCCTCACCGTTCTGCCCGATGAAACAATTCATCTTGGCCGACAGCGTGAGATCTGCCTGCTCAATATTCTTATAATGAAGTATGGAGAGCTGATGAAGAACCATTATTCCAACCGTTTCTACGCTAAAACGGTGCAAAGGTAGTTAAATAATGCCGTAAAACGAGAAATAATGTCCGAAAAAGTTGAGCATCCAAAAGATTTTAACTACTTTTGCCGCGCTTTTTGCAGGCATCGCGCCTGCGCAACCTCGAAATATCAATCATAACATAACAAAACAATGGCAAAGAATCAACAAAAGAACGTGGCTCCCGAGAACATCGAAGCCGTGACCAAGACTGAAGCATTCATCGACAAGTACAAGAAGCACATCGTATATGGCATTTGCGCTATCATCGTGATTGCAGCTGCCATCATCGGCTATGTTCAGTTCGTCAGCAAGCCCCGCGCACAGAAGGCCAACGAGGCGCTGTTCCGTTGCGAGACCTATTTCCAGGCTAACAACTACGACAAGGCACTCAATGGCGACGGTCAGGGTTGCATTGGTCTGCTGAAACTCATCGATGACTACAGCTGCACGGATGCTGCCAACCTCGCTAAGCTCTATGCCGGCATCTGCTACGCACAGACGGAGAAGTGGCAGGAAGCTGCGGACATGCTCGAGGACTACGACCTGCAGGATGATGCCCTCATCTCCCCCGCTGCACTCGGTGCACTCGGTAACGTTTATGTCAACCTTGGCGATAACGAAAAAGCCATCAAGACGCTCCTCAAGGCTGCCAAGCTCGCTGACAGCGACAGCCTCACGCCGACCTTCCTGTTGCAGGCTGGTGAGCTCTACGAGGCAGAAGGTCAGCCCGAGAAGGCTCTGGCTCTCTACCAGCAGATTAAGAAGGAGTATGTCAACTCCATGGCTTACCAGGAGATTGACAAATATATCGAACGCGTCAGCAAGTAATATTCATCTATCACCGTTCATCAATCATCATTAAAAATGGCTACCGCTTTCCACCATCTCTCGGACTACGACCCCGCCACCATTCCCTCCACCAAGGGTATGCGCTTCGGTATTGTCGTGGCAGATTGGAACGACCGCTATACCTACGCGATGGCGGAGGCGGCTATCGAGACGCTGAAGACACACGGCGTGACCGACGAGGACATCGAGGTCAAGCATGTGCCCGGCAGCTTCGAGCTGGTCTATGGTGCTGCGTGGATGAGCCGCAATATGCCGGTTGATGCCATCATCGCCATCGGCTGTGTCATTCGTGGTGACACGCCCCACTTCGACTACATCTGTCAAGGTACAACCCAGGGCCTGGCTGAGCTGAACGCGAAAGGCGGCATTCCCGTCATCTACGGACTGCTCACCTGCAACACGCCTGAACAGGCAGAGGCACGAACAGGCGGTGTCCTGGGCAATAAGGGAACGGAATGTGCCGTCACAGCCATTAAGATGGTAGCCTACAACCACAAGCGCCGAGCCGACGAACAGCCCTTCTAAAGCGCTCCGTCATTCTGCACACGGCTTTAACCCATACAGGAGCCCGGTCCACAAAGGGCTGGGCTTCTTTCATGAAACAATGGCAAAAGAGAAGCAAAAGACCATCAACATCAAGAACCGAAAAGCGGAGTTCGACTACTACTTGATGGAGAAATACACCGCCGGATTGGTGTTGACAGGCACGGAAATCAAGAGCATCCGCCTGGGAAAAGCCAGCCTGGTAGATGCTTACTGTGTCATCATCAGCGGCGAGATGTGGGTCAAGAACATGAACATCTCACAGTATTTCTATGGCACCTACAACAACCACGCTGCCCGCCGCGACCGCAAGCTGCTGCTGAACCGCCGTGAGATTCACCGCCTGCAGAACGCCACCAAGAGCCCCGGCTTCACCATTGTGCCCACACTCCTATTCATCGACGAAAACGGTCGCGCCAAGCTCGATATCTATCTGGCCCGAGGCAAGCATGCCTACGACAAGCGCGAGACGCTCAAAGAAAAAGAGGATCGCCGCGACATTGACCGCCAATTCAAACACAGTTATTAGTGCGCCCGAAAGTTTGCTTTCGGGATTCCTCCCATGACCGCCCAACACGACACCCCATCCATCCGCGAAGCCCTCTCCCAGCGACGCCCCCTGATTCTCGATGGCGCCATGGGAACAATGATTCAGTCCTATCGCCTCGGCGAAGCGGACTATCGCGGCGACTACGACCTGCCCGGACAACAAGCAGGCAACAACGATCTGCTGTGTCTCACCCGCCCCGATGTCATCGCCGACATCCATCGTCGCTATCTCGCAGCCGGCGCGGACATCATCACCACCAACACCTTCAACGCCCAGCGTATCTCGCTCGCCGACTACGGTTGTGAGCATCTCGTTCGCGATATCAACCTTGCCGCAGCCCGCATCGCCCACGAAAGCTGTGCGCCAGCCACTCCCCTCCCTAACGGGAGGGGGCAGGGGGTGGGTCAATTAATCGTCGGCTCTGTCGGCCCCACGAACAAATCGCTGTCAATGAGCCCCGACATCAACGACCCGGCTCTCCGTGCCATCACCTTCGACGAACTCGTTGACGCCTACACGGAACAGATGACAGCCCTCATCGATGGCGGCGTAGATGCGCTGCTCATCGAGACGGTCTTTGACACCCTGAATGCAAAAGCCGCCCTCTATGCAGCCGACGTTGCGATGAAAGAGAGCGGACACGCGCTGCCCCTCATGCTCAGCGCCACCGTCAGCGACCGCGCCGGCCGCCTGCTGAGCGGACAGACACTCGAAGCGTTCTTTATCTCCGTCAGCCACGCGCCACTACTCAGCATCGGACTGAACTGTTCCTTCGGCGCTGAAGAGATGCTCCCCCATCTGCGCGAACTGCGCCGCTTGGCCGACCAACACAACACTCTTGCGCGCGAACCTATTTATATTAGCGCCTACCCTAACGCCGGACTGCCCAACCAGCTGGGTGAATACGACGAAACGCCGGAACTGATGGCCTCGCACATCCGTCCCTTCTTAGAGGAGGGATTGGTGGATATCCTCGGCGGCTGCTGCGGCACAACAGACAGCCATATCAAGGCTATCAAGAAAGAAGCCATGAGCATCAAAGGCGAACACCCGCAATGCTCGTCTAATGACTCCCTTTTCTCGCTTGCCGGCCTCTCTCCGCTCAAGCTCACGCCCGAGGTTGCCTTCATCAATGTCGGTGAGCGCTGTAACGTGGCGGGCAGCCGCAAGTTCCTGCGCCTCATCAAGGAGAAGAACTACGAGGAGGCGGTAGGCATCGCACGCAAGCAAGTGGAGGATGGCGCGCTGGTGTTGGACATTAACCTCGATGACGGGCTGCTGGACACGCGTACCGAGATGTGCCACATCCTGAACCTCCTGGCAGCCGAACCCGATATCTGCCGCGTGCCGTTCATGATTGACTCATCGCGCTGGGAAGTGATTCGTGCGGCACTCGGCTGTATTCAAGGCAAGGCCATCGTCAACAGTATCTCGCTGAAGGAGGGCGAAGCTATCTTCTTGGAACACGCGCGTGAACTGCGCCGACTGGGAGCCGCAGTCATCGTGATGGCCTTCGATGAAGAAGGACAGGCCACCACCTACGAGCGTCGCATCGCAGTCTGCGAGCGGGCTTACCGCTTGCTAACGGAGCAGGCCGCCTTCCCCGCTGAAGACATCATCTTCGACCCCAACATTCTGGCCATCGCCACAGGAATGCCTGAACACGACCGCTATGCGCTCGATTTCATTCGTGCCACACAATGGATCAAGAGCCACTTACCCGGCGCACACATCAGCGGTGGTGTCAGCAACCTCAGTTTCTCGTTCCGCGGCAACAACTACCTGCGTGAAGCGATGCACGCCGTATTCCTTTACCACGCCCGTCAGGCAGGCATGGACATGGCCATCGTCAATCCCGCCACC
Source organism: uncultured Prevotellaceae bacterium (assembly GCA_947170495.1). Taxonomy (GTDB): domain Bacteria; phylum Bacteroidota; class Bacteroidia; order Bacteroidales; family Bacteroidaceae; genus Physcousia. Next base: position 8,975 of record CAMVUB010000004.1, on the reverse strand, counting down.
ACCGTCGCATATGCCGACATTCCCGCCGACCAGCTCGAAGTCATCGAAGATGCCATCCTTGCAAGAAGAGAAGACGCTTGTGAGCGGTTGATAGAAATGGCAGGAAACCTGCATCAGGAGCCTCAAGAATCGCAAGCGTCCCCAAAGAGGCCTGCAAATCATGAGGCTCCTGATGTTGCATCCCGCCTCATCAATGCCCTGCGCCGTGGCAGCACCGACACGCTGGAGGCTGACCTGACCGAGGCGCTCAAGGAAAACCCCTCGCCCATCGCCATCATCGAAGGGCCGCTGATGGAAGGTATGAACCAGGTTGGAAAGCTGTTTGGCGAAGGGAAGATGTTCCTGCCGCAAGTCGTAAAAACAGCTCGAACGATGAAACGCGCCGTAGAGATACTCCTTCAATCCCTCAATAACGCCTCCGCGCCAGCTCTCCCCTCCCTCACGGGAGGGGTCGGGGGTGGGTCTGTTGGCTCATCCTCCCCTAAGATCCTCGTCGCCACCGTCAAAGGCGATGTCCACGATATCGGTAAGAACATTGTCGCCACGGTGATGGCCTGCAATGGCTACGAAGTCATCGACCTCGGGGTGATGGTTCCTGCCGAGACGATCGTGGCAAAAGCCCTGGAGCTGCACCCCGATGTGATAGGACTCTCCGGGCTGATCACCCCTTCGTTGGAAGAGATGGTACACACGGTACATCTGTTGGACGAGGCGGGCATCAGCGTGCCTGTAATGATCGGCGGCGCCACGACCAGCGCCCTGCACACGGCACTGAAGATAGCCCCCGTCTATCACGGTCCCGTGCTCCATGTATGCGATGCCTCACAGAACGCTCCCCTCGCAGCTCCCTTCCTGAATCCCGCTACGGCCGCCGAGGCGACAGCCGCCCTCACCGCCGAACAGGAAGCCTTGCGCCAACAGGCCGCAGTCCCCGCCAACACCTCTCCTGCCCTCTCCATCGAAGAAGCACGCGCCCACAAACCGCACTTCTTCTAATCCCCCTTTTCAACTCTCAACTATCAACTTTCAACTATCAACTAAATGCTTCTCCCTTCCATTCCCGAATTCCGCATCAAAGCAGCTGCTGCCGACAGCATGGATGCCTTCTTCACACTGATTACCGACACCTTACTCGATGCCATTGGCGGTGAGCTGACAGCCGACACGATGGCGAAACTCAACAGCGAACAGATTACGCTCTTGGGCTATCGTCTGCTGCGCGATGAGGTGATGGACGGCGGGTTCATTCAGCTGATACACAATGGTCTAGGTCCTTTTATCTTTCTGAATCCCTTCGCCAAGGCCATGCGTCTGTGGGGCGAAGATATCGAAACGGAAGGAACCAGCGTGCTACATGATTTCTCGAAACTCATCTACAAAGGACGCAAGCTCTTCGAGCAATACGGCACGGCACTCACGGCGCCCTGCACCGATGAAGAATTCATGGCCCTTTTCGAGCAATACCCCGACTTCGATGACCTCGACGACACCTTCGTAGAAACCGAGGAGGACATCACCACCCTCATCGCCTACTACATCGACAAGCACCTCGACAGCTTTGTTGTCATTAGCTGAAATCTCAGGAATTTAGGAAGAACCTTTCGAAGAGTCGGCGCATCAACGCCTCATCAGTCATCATCTCACGAAGCCGTTCCAGGCGGGCTGCATTCGGTGAATCATTAAACCAGAGATGCAAGTAGCCTCCACGGCCGTATTTCTCTTGCAGATGAGTCATCATTCGCTCGTAGTGCTCCTCACGACTCAACTTCGGGTAATGCTCTAATCCGAATTGTACGGTACGCCGGATGATCGTTTCCGGGTCTATAAACCTGTCTGCCTCAGCCACAATACGTCCGTAGATCGTACGTGGTGCATGAGCTGCAGAAGCACGGTGGTCCTCGGCAGCATCTGCCATCATTTGAATGTCCTCCTGCGAGAACCATTCAAGGAGCCGCGCATCAGCCTTCATCATCTTTGCCGACACCTCGTGATGGTGTTCGCGCCCCTCACACAAGCCAACGTCATGATAGGCGGCAATGACATAAGCCATCTCCTCACGAACACCCAGGTTCCTCGCCATCTCAAGACTCTGCTGAATCACCATTTGAACATGGTCACGTCTGTGCGCCGAATCAAAGCCATCGTATTGAGGAATGATGAACTCCTCAATATACTGTCGTAGCTCAGGTCTTATACTCGTATCAGACATCATGTACTTGCTTTTACAAGACAAAGATATAGCTTTTCTTTGGTAATGACCTTGATACGTGTTAAAAAAACACGTTTTCAGATGATTCTTTGCATAAAAGAGCGGCTATATGGGGATTATTTTGTACTTTTGCAGCCGTTTAAACGCACACACGTGAGCACAGTAACATCTAAGGAGCACGCACAAGCGCTTTATCTTCAGGGTAACGCATTCCGCAAACAGCAGCAATGGGCTGAAGCACTGAATGCCTACGAGGCCGCTATTGCGCTGGACCCTGAGTCGCCCGCTGTGGCTGCCAGACAGATGTTAATGAGCATCATGAATTACTATTGTAAAGAATACTATAATCCTTGATTATTATGGCAAAAATGAAAGGGGCTATTGTCGTGAATACAGAGCGCTGCAAGGGTTGCAGCCTGTGTGTCGTGGCCTGCCCGCTCAACATTATCCAACTCGCCGACAAGATGGTCAACCGCCGCGGTTATCGCTATGTGGAACAGACCAATCAGGAGGCTTGCACAGGTTGCACGTCCTGTGCCATCGTATGCCCTGACGGTTGCATCACGGTTTATCGTAAGAAAGTAGAATAAGATTATGAAAGAACAAGAAATACTCCTCATGAAGGGGAACGAGGCCATTGCACACGCTGCCATCCGCTGCGGGTGCGACGGCTATTTCGGCTACCCCATCACTCCTCAAAGCGAAATTCTGGAGACCCTGGCTGTCGAGAAACCCTGGGAGACCACTGGCATGGTCGTGCTGCAGGCTGAAAGCGAAGTGGCCAGTATCAACATGATCTACGGCGGCGGCGGCAGCGGCAAGCGCGTGATGACCTCCTCCTCCAGCCCCGGTGTGGCGCTGATGCAGGAAGGCATCGCCTACATGGCTGGTGCCGAGATTCCGGGTCTTATCGTCAACGTACAGCGCGGCGGCCCCGGTCTGGGAACCATCCAGCCCTCACAGGGCGACTACTTCCAGGCCACACGTGGCGGCGGTAATGGCGACTATTATGTGCTGGTGCTGGCTCCGTCCTCGGTGCAGGAGATGGCCGACTTCGTGGACCTGGCCTTTGAGTTGTCCTTCAAGCATCGCATCCCTGCCATGATTCTCTCCGACGGTGTCGTAGGTCAGGTGATGGAAAAGGTGGTGCTGCCGCCCTTCAAGCCCCGCCGCACAGACGAGGAGATTGAGCGCGAATGTCCGTGGGCCAGCACAGGCCGCAAGGGCAAGCGACCCATCAATGTCATCACTTCCCTGGAGCTGCTGCCCGAGGCGATGGAGAAACACAACCTGCACCTGCAGGAGAAATACCAGCTTATCCGCGAGACGGAGGTGCGCTATGAAGAGCAGCAGACCGAGGATGCCGAATATCTGATTGTAGCCTTCGGCTCCGCAGCACGCATCGCGCAGAAAGCCATCAGCATCATGCGTGCCGAAGGCCTGCGCGTAGGACTGCTGCGCCCCATCACCCTGTGGCCGTTCCCCTCAAAGCGCATTCAGGAGCTGTCGGAGCAGGTCAAAGGTATCCTCTCCTTCGAGATCAACGCCGGACAGATGGTAGAAGACGTGCGCCTCGCCGTCGAAGGTCGCACGCCCGTAGCCCACTACGGCAAGATGGGAGGTATCGTGCCCACGCCCGACGAGCTGATTCAGGCACTTAGAACGAAGTTGACCGTTAGCAAATAACCATTGACACTTAAACGCTAAACGAAGCAGAGTATGGAGAACAGAGAAAAAGTCCGCAACATCCTGAACACCGTGTTCCTGTTACTGGCGCTCATCGGCGTGGTGGTGTATTTCGCATTCCCCGCACACCACATCATCGGCCTCGTCGTCATCGGCATCGCCATGATCATCAAAGTGGCAGAGTTCTTCATCCGCTTCATGTTCTAAAGATAAATATTACACGTTAAACGATAAACGTTAAACGAAACTATGGAAAATATCATATCCCCTGAGAATATCGTCTATCAGAAGCCTACGCTGCTGAACGACACCGATATGCACTACTGCCCTGGTTGTTCGCACGGCGTTGTGCACAAGCTTATCGCCGAGGTCATCGAGGAGATGGGCGTCGAAGAGAAGGCTGTCGGCGTGTCGCCCGTAGGCTGTGCCGTCTTCGCATACAAGTATATCGACATCGACTGGCAGGAAGCCGCTCACGGCCGTGCACCCGCCATCGCGACGGCCATCAAGCGTCTGTGGCCCGACCATCTGGTCTTCACCTATCAGGGTGACGGCGACCTGGCCTGCATCGGTACGGCTGAGACCATCCACGCGTTGAACCGTGGCGAGAACATCGCCATCATCTTCATCAACAACGCCATCTACGGCATGACGGGTGGACAGATGGCTCCCACAACGCTGATGGGCATGAAGACTGCTACCTGCCCCTACGGCCGTCAGGCAGACCTCCACGGATACCCCCTGAAGATTACGGAGATTGCCGCTCAGCTGGAGGGCACGTGCTACGTGACGCGCCAAAGCGTCCACAGCGTCGCCGCCATCCGCAAGGCCAAGCGCGCCATCCGTCAGGCTTTCGAGAACAGCATCAACCGCCGCGGCTCCAGCCTCGTGGAAATCGTCAGCACCTGTTCCTCCGGTTGGAAGAAGACACCCGTCGAGGCCAACAAGTGGATGGAAGAGCACATGTTCGACTTCTATCATGTCGGAGACCTGAAGGTGGTTTAAGGTTTAAAGTTTATGGTTTAAAGTTTAAAGTTTATGACAGAAGAAATCATCATAGCCGGTTTCGGCGGACAGGGCGTCCTGTCGATGGGTAAGATTCTCGCATACAGCGCGCTGATGGAAGGCAAGGAAGTGTCTTGGATGCCTGCCTACGGTCCCGAACAGCGTGGCGGCACGGCCAACGTGACGGTCATCGTCAGCGACGAACGTATCTCATCGCCCATCATCAGCACCTACGACACGGCCATCATCCTGAACCAGCCCTCGTTGGAGAAGTTCGAGTCAAAGATCAAGCCCGGTGGCACTCTCATCTACGATGGCTACGGCATCACGATACCCCCTAAACGCACAGATATCAACATCTATGAGATTAGTGCGATGGACGCTGCTGCCGAGAGTGGTAACCCCAAGAGCTTCAACATGATTGTCCTGGGCGGTCTGCTCAAAGTGCGACCCATTGTGACGCTGGAGAATGTCATCAAGGGCCTGCACAAGACCCTCCCCGAGCGCCATCACCACCTCATTCCCGCCAATGAGGCTGCCCTCCGAATGGGCATGGATATCATTCTGAAACACTAAGCATGAAGCACCTCGTTGCCCTCATTGCCACCCTCTTTGTCATCGCCATCGTACCCCAGCGGCTTCTCGCTCAAGACTATGGCGATGATGCCTTTGGTGATCCCATGGGCAGTGGCATGAGTACCAACGACAGCATCGCACGAGGCTTGAAGCGCAGCACCTGGGGGCGCGACACCTCGAAGGTGGAGCGGTTTGTACCTACAGAATACAAACAATGGCGCATTGATGAGCGCCTGGGCACGAAGTACCCCGAGGTTTACAACGACACCCTCCCCCATCTCTTCCAGAACTTCAACAGCACCGATGGTTACAGGGGTGAATACAACATCCTCGGTAACCTGGGTTCCCCACGTCTGGCCCGTCATTTCCTGGACCGGGCGCAGGCGGGCGACTTCCTGTTTATCCAGCCGTATGACTATTTCCATGTCGAGCCCGGCAACCTGTTGTTCACCAACACCAAGAGCCCGCTGACCAACCTGCAATACCACAAATGCGGTACGAAGGAAAACGGGCAGGACCGATTGCGAGCCTATTTCGCCACGAATATCAACAAGAATGCCGGTATAGGTTTCCGTGCTGACTATCTCTACGCGCGCGGGTACTATAATAATCAGGCTAACTCGGAGCTCAACACCACCCTCTTCGGTTACTTCAAGAGCGACCACTACGATATTCACGCGATGGCCGCTTGGGAGCACATGAAGATGGCCGAGAACGGCGGTATCGAGGACGATAACTATATTACCAACCCGCAGAGCTTCCCACGCAGCTACAAGAGCACCGACATCCCGACAGTGCTGTCCAACCTCTGGAACCGCAACGACCACCAGACCGTCTTTCTTACACACCGCTACAATATGGGCATTTACAGGGATGTGGAAGTCCCCGACAGCCTCAAGCCTCAGATGCCCAAGGACGACGAACTATTGTCGCGCTTGAAATCAGACAGTCTGGTTGCTGCCATCAAGGCTGACACCCTTCGCCTGCATGCCACCCTTGACTCTCTGCGCCTGCAATGGGAAATCGAGCAGACACCACCGCGTGAATTCATCCCTGTTACCAGCATTGTGCACACAGCACATTTCAAGCGGTTGATGCACGTGAACTACAGCCGTTCGGCACTCCCCGACGACTATTTCGACCACGACCCATACATCCGTTCCAGCTACGGCAACTACGAGGACGAAACAAGGGCCATCAGCATCAAGAACACCCTTGGCCTGCAACTGCGCGAGGGCTTCAACAAATGGGCCAAGGCAGGCATCACCCTCTTCGCAGCCCACGAATTCGAGCGCTTCAAGCTTCTGTCAACCGAGACCACCGACGCAGAGAATGTCTTTGAGACCTACAAGGAGAATCACATCACCGTGGGCGGCGAGATCTCGAAGATGCAAGGGTCGCTGATCCACTATAATGCCGGTGCTGAGTTTTGGGCCATCGGAGCCAGGGCTGGCGACCTTGATGTCCACGGCAATGGCGACCTCAACTTCCGTCTGGGAAAGGACACCGTCCGCCTGGAGGCGCTGGTGAAGTTCCAGAACCTCACGGCACCCTTCTACTACCGCCATTTCCACAGCGAGGGCCTCTGGTGGGACAATTCGCTCAGCCGCGAGACGCACACACGCGTAGAAGGTCGTCTGACACTGGACCGCACACATACGAGCCTGCGCTTTGGCATGGAGAACATTTCCAACTACACGCATCTGGCAACGACGCTGACACCTGTTTACACAGATGATGGCACGTTCAAGAACTATGCCCACAACGTGTCTGTCCGCCAACAAAGCGGTAGCATACAGGTTCTCAGCGCCAGCCTCCGCCAAGACCTGCATTTCGGTTTCTTCCACTGGGACAACGAAGTGACCTGGCAACACACGACGAACAGCGACGTACTGCCGTTGCCCGTCGTATCAGTATATACCAATCCCTACGTCGTCTTCCATATCGCCAAGGTCCTGCGCGTGGAGATCGGCGCCGACATGCGCTATTTCACCAGCTATTACGCCCCCGACTACTCACCGTTCATCGGACTGTACGCCGTTCAGGACACCGAGCAGCCCCGTGTGAAGATCGGCAACTATCCCATCATCAACGCCTACGCCAACTTCGCCATCAAACGCGTGCGTGGTTACATCAACGTCACACACGTCAACGAGGGCAACGGCAACGCCTTCTGGGCACCCCACTACCCCATCGACCCGCTGAGCATTCATTTCGGCGTGTCATGGAACTTCTACGATTGAAGAAGCTTGTTCTTCTGCAGAAGAAGCCTCAGTTCTTTCTTTTCTGGAAATAGAAACCGCCGCAGACATTCACCGTGCCAAAGACATTCGTAAAACGGATATCATCACGGCGGTAGTTATAATTGTGTACAATGCCGAACAGGCCCGTGAACCAACGACCTGTGTTATATATAAGGCCCAAGCGTCCCGTGACATTGAAGTTGAGATTGCCACGCTTGCGGAAGATATCGTCAATCTTCTCGCTGAGATAGCTGGGGTGCTCCGCTCCTGAAGCATCCTGCCCCTCGGGCTCCTCGAAGACGGCCGTCTGCGTACTGGCTCGTTTATAGCCTATAGCAGGCAAGAGCGAGATGCCTAGGCACCAACCGCGATGGAACACCCAGTTGTAAGCATAGCCGAAGGTGATACTCGCATCGAAATACTTCACCAATTCCAAAGAGGCATATTGGTTCTGGGCATTCAGCTCACTGAACATGGACTTCGGAAGCGCATCGTAGTCAAAATGTATATCGTGAAAAGTGAGGCTGGCACCCAGCTGCCAGGAGCCTGCCGAGCGTCTCTGAATGGTGCTCTGGGAATAGATGGCCGGGTGCGAGAACTTACGATGGTTGAAAACGTAATAGATGTTCACACCCATCATATTCGTGCGGATATAGTCATCGAACGTCTCGCCCTCATACGCTTTCGCTTCCTCTCCCAGGCCACTCACACTTTTCAGGTAGAAGTCAGAACCCGTGCGGCGCCAGATGAGATCCACGCCTATCACCGACGAATACAAGGAGAACTCTATCTTGTCGCCACGCTTGTGGCGCGTCTTACCCAGACTCGTGAGGTCGTAGGTATAGCCAAAGAAAAGCCAACGCCAACCGAAGTACGGCCCAATGCGCAAATCAGGGTGTTGCGCAAACGTGAGCTTTGCATCGTAATCCGATGAGCTGACGACATAACGCTCGAAATTCGTCGTCATCTGCCCCATCGCCGTAAAGTTGTAATGAATAGGCTCTACATAGTTGGAGTCAATGTCGTTGAAGGCATCGACGGCGCGTTTGATAAACCGTCCGAAGCCGCCCAGACGCTCCAAGAACGTTTTCTTGACCTTCGGAGTCGCCAGCGGCTCCGCGACGAGGCCGCCGACAGCAGCCAATGCTGCCGGGTTGAGTGTGTCGGATGAAAGTGAGTCGAGAGCAAGGGTATCACAGCGAAGGGTGTCACAGCGAAGGGTGTCACAGCGAAGGGTGTCACAGCGAAGGGTGTCA